>CANQFI010000086.1 GCA_947598455.1 uncultured Bacilli bacterium
ATAAATGTCTGTAATTAATTATATCAAAAATTAATTAATTAATAAATACTATGGTTATCTAATTTAAGAGGTGTCTTATTTTTACATAAGATAAATGTTTTTGTATATGTTATAATAATTGAAAGGTGATTTTATGTTAAGAAATAAAAAGATTTTTATACTTGGAATGGCGAGAAGTGGCTATGAAGCAGCAATACTAATTGCGAAAGATAATGAAGTTTTAATTACTGATATGAAAGAACAAGATAAAGACCAATTAAAAAAACTTAATGAATTAGGAGTTAAATTTGTTTTAAGTGATAATCCTATTAATTTATTAGATGAAAGCTATGATTTATTGATTAAAAATCCTGGGATTAAATATACACATCCAACTGTTATGAAAGCTAAAGAACTTGGTATTAAAGTTATAAATGAAGTTGAATTAGCATATGAATACTTAAATAAGAATGTTAAGATTATAGGTGTGACTGGTTCTAATGGTAAAACAACAACAGTAACACTTATTTATAAAATTTTAAAAGAAGATGGAAAACCAGTTTGGTTAGGGGGAAATATTGGAACACCACTTTGTAACTTTGTAAAGGATATAAAAGAAAATGATATCTTAGTTATGGAAATATCTGATCATCAATTATGTGATATGTATGAATTTAAAACTAATGTAAGTGTTCTTACAAATATTTATGAAGTTCATACTGATTTTCATGATTCACATGAAAGGTATGTTAAAACAAAATTAAAGATTTTTAATAATCATACAAAAGATGATATCGCCATAATTAATTTTGATAATAAGGAAGCTGTTGATAATACAAAAGATATTCACAGTACTAAATATTATTTTTCAAAAGAAAGTCAACAGAATGTTTATTTAAAAGATAATGCCATATACTATCGTGATGAAAAAGTTATTGATACTGATAGAATAATGTTAAAAGGTGTTCACAATTTGGAAAATATCATGGCAGCGATTAGTGTTGTTAAGCTATATGATGTTAGTAATGAAAGTATTATTAAAGTATTAGAGACATTTGGGGGAGTTGAACATAGAATAGAATATGTAAAAACTATTAATGGTGTAGAATACTATAATGATGCGAAAGCTACTAATTGTGAATCGACAAAAATAGCTTTAAATTCTTTTAGTAAACCAATATTACTTATATTAGGTGGTTTAGATAGAGGGCATTCTTTTGAGGATTTGACTGAAACAATGGGAAATGTTAAAGAAGTTGCTTGTTATGGTGAAACGAAGATGAGAATTAAAGAATATTGTGATACAATAAGTAAACCTTGTGAAGTATTCAATACTTTAGAAGAAGCAACTAGATATTTAATAACTAAAGCTACTAAGGGTGATATTGTGTTATTAAGTCCGGCTTGTGCTTCGTGGGATCAATATGAAAAATTTGAAGATCGTGGCGATGAATTTAAAAAAATAATTAATTCTATTAAGGAGTGATTATAGTGAATATTAAAGATTATAAAAATATTTATATGGTAGGTATTGGCGGTATTAGTATGAGTGGTATTGCTGAAATACTTAAAAAATGGAATTATAATGTTTGGGGTTCAGATGGTGTTAAATCTAGTCAAACAGAATGGTTAGAAAATAATGGTATTAAAGTTAATATTGGACAAGTTAAAGAAAATATTACTAAAGATATTGATTTAGTTGTGTATACAGCAGCCATTAAACAAGATAATCCTGAATTAGTTAGAGCTAGAGAGTTAGATATTCCGACTGTAGAACGAGGAGATTTCTTAGGAGAAATAACTAAGTTATTTAAGGATACTATTGGTATTGCGGGAACACATGGCAAGACTAGTACAACTAGTATGGTATCTTATGCTTTTTTAGAAGCTAATTATGATCCATCTATTCAAGTAGGAGCTAACTTAAAAGTATTAGATGGTAATTATCGTGTTGGTAATAGTGATTATTTTATTATTGAAGCTTGTGAATATTGCGAGAGTTATCTACAATTTAAACAAAGAAGTGCAATTGTATTAAATATTGATGATGATCATTTAGATTACTTTAAAAATATTGATAATATTAAAAAAAGTTTTGAAAAATATGTTTCATTATTACCTAGTGATGGTTATTTAGTATTAAATCGTGATGATGAAAGATGTTATGATTTAAGAAATAGTACTAAAGCACAAGTTATTACTGTTGGTAGGGATAATAAAGCTGATTGGTATTACGATAATGTTAGTTTTGATGATGATGGTTATCCAACGTATGATGCTTATTACAAAGGTGAAGCTAAAGGTAAAATAACTTTAAGAGTAACAGGATTACATAATGTATTTAATAGTTTATGTTGTATAGCTTTATGTGATGCTTATGGAATAGATATTAGTATTGTAGCTAAAGCATTACTGAAGTTTGATGGAGCTTCAAGAAGATTAGAATATAAAGGAATGCTTAATGGAGCTAAAGTATATGATGATTACGGACATCATCCTACAGAAATTAATGCTACGATTATGGGTATTAAGAATAAGAAATATAGAGAATCATGGGTTGTATTTGAAGCACATACTTATAGTAGATTAGTTGCTCATTTAAAAGAATTTGCCCAAAGCTTAGTTCATTTTGATCATATTATAATAATTGATATTTATGCTGCTCGAGAAGTTAATACATTTAATATTAGTGAAGATGATTTAATTAATGAAATTAAAAAATTAGGTAAAGACGCTATACATATAAGTAATCATGATGATGTTGTTAAATATTTAAAAGACAATGTTAAAGATGGAGATTTGATTTTAACATTAGGGGCTGGAAATGTAACAAAAATCGCAAGTTTATTAGTTAAATAGGGTGATAGATATGATATTTGCGTTTGGATGTACAAAAATTTGTATGAGTATTTAGTGGTAGATATTTATTCTTTATTAAAATTTAGTACCAATACTAAAAAAATATATCTTTTTTAGAAACTGATCAAATAGATGAAGTTCCATATTTAAGAAAGATACAAAAAAAATTTAAAGTAGAATTTGTTTTAATTAATTTTAATAAAGATAAAAATAAATATATAACAGATAATAATCCTAATATAGATACACCTTATACAGATTTTTGCATTTTGTAAGCTAATATTAGCAGATTATGTAAAAGAAGATAAAGTTATTTATTTAGATATTGATACAATTGTTAGAAAAGATGTTAGTAGACTATGGTATTGGGATATAGATGATTATTATGTAGCTGGCTGTAAAGATCGAGGAGTTATTAATTCACCATATTTTATATCATTAGATATTGATGGTAAATATATTAATACTGGTGTAATGTTACTTAATTTAAAAAGTATAAGAAAAGGTAAAATTATTTCTAAAGTTTTTAAAGTATTAAATAATAAAGAGTTAAAATATCCTGATCAAGATGCTTTTAATTTAGTAGTACAAAATAAAATAACGTATATTCCATCAACTTATAATCAAGCTTATTGTATTACAAATCAAGTGGCTATGTGGAATAAAGTAAAAATATGGCATATGGCAAGAAAAAAAAGAGCAATGGGTAGTTAATATTGTTTTTTCAGAAAATTGGTATGAAGTTGAAGAAGAATTCTTTTTTGATATAAAAAATCAATAGACTTTAGTGGTCTATTGATTTTTTTATTAATAATTATTGTAATTATTATAAAGTTAACGTTAAAATTGTTCCATTAATCCATCACTAGCTAGATTATTAAAATTATTTGATTTAATAGTAAATGTTACTTATGCACGTCTAGTTCTATCATCATCACCTGTGATATCTCTAGTGACATAATCAGCAACAGTTGATATAGTCTCTAACTTATCGTCATTATCAATAATTCCACCAACTGTTTTATAGTTAGATGCAACTGCATTAGCAGATGCTGAAAGCAATTTAGCAGCATTAATTTTCGAAACAAATTCTCCTTGGACTTCAACTGGTAAAGTTCTTTTAATCGCATCAAG
Source organism: uncultured Bacilli bacterium (assembly GCA_947598455.1). Next base: position 3,973 of record CANQFI010000086.1, read on the forward strand.
TTGTTCTGCACCTAGTTTTATTACTTCATTTATATTTGATCTTCCGCTAACAACGTCTTGACCAATACTTTTAGTTAATTCATTATATAGATTTTCGTTATGATCTTTAAGACCATTAAATACTTTTGCGGTAAAATTATTACCATAAAGTAATATGTCTTCTAAAGTTAAATTTTGGTCTGTACTTATTTTAGTAGCAATGTGATCAATTAAATCATTTTGTTTTGTCTCATCTAATAAATCATATATTTTAGTTACTTGAGAATTTTTTATATTTTTCATAGATTCTGCCAATTCTTCAGGACTCATAGAAGATAATATTTGTTTTTGGGCATCTTTGTTATATTCTAAGACATTATTTAGTGATTTGTTACCATTATTTATTTCTTTAGCAATATTTTCTGCTTCTGTTGCAGATCCAACTTTTAGTTTTCCTTGTTCTGTTAAGTAAGAATTACTTTTACTAATTAGTGATTGTAATATAAAATATCCTAAACCAGATATTACTGTGTCGCTAACATTAGCAGCAGTTAATTCTTTATCTCCTGACAAATAAGCACCAATATCACTACCCATAGAGAAAAGTGTGTTTACATATGACATCGGTTTTTTAGTAGCAGTCAAAAATGCGTCTAAAGCAAACTTACCAGCATTTTTGTATGTTTCAACATTTTTCATGGCTGCGAAAGTTCTTAAACCTAAATCTTTAAGGCCATTTTTAAGTAGGTCATCTTTAACACTGATTAAACCTTTGCCTATTTTAGCGTCAGCTATCCAAGAAAGTGAAGTAAAAGCACCATTCATAGCTATTTGAGTATCATCCCATGCAGAAATCTGACCTTTTTTATAATTTGATTCAGCTGATGAACCTGTTCCAGCAAAGAAACCGGCTACAGCAGGTCCAGCTAGTCCACCTGTTAACGTTTCTAAAGATGCTGCCAAAACAACCCTTGATACATCTTCAGAAGCTTTGCTTATTTTTTGTGCAATTTTGCTATCATATTCAAAAGCTGATAACTCATTAATACCTTTTCCTAAAGAAGTTCCTTCATAAAACCATTTGTTGGCGTCATTTACCCATTCAGTAGTAATAAAATCTTGAACGTTTGTTTTAGCATCTTCACGCCAGTTCATGATATCTTTTTTTGTATCATAGTCAACTATTCCTACAGCTTCGGCTGTTAGCCATGTTGCACCTTCAACTGCTTTACTACCAGTCCAAACTGCACCATCTACTATTGCTTCGCCTAAATTAGCAACTCCTGATACTATTGATGTTCCAACAACTGCACCTGTAGAAAGACCTCTAGTAAGAAAGTCACCTACAGACTCAAAAAAACCTTTTTCTTCCTCTAGAACTTCTGGAACTTCCGGAATTACTGCTGCCTCAAGCATGTCAGTCTCTGTGTATAATGGTCCATCAAAACTAATTACATCATTTACAACTGGAGTTACAGTTGAATGTTTAGCTAAAACGGTTTGTGCGTCAGCAGCTGAATAGGCATCTTTTGTCATGTTATTATAACTAATTTTTGATGCTATTACATTTCCACCAGTAATTTTTCCAGAATTATATGCACCTAATCCCATATTATATTCACCTTCTATAATTATACCATATTGTTAATTTTTATGTTAAATTTATTTGTAGTATCTGTAAAACTAAATGTCTTATTTAATTATTTTATTTAAAATAAAAAATTATTTTTTTAAATGTGATTTTTCTTCTTTATTAGTAATTGTTTGTTCAAATTCATTTAAACATTTTTTTAAATCTTTGTCTAAATATAATAAAGTTTTTTCTTTAATCTCTTTGGGTATACCATAATATGCTTCAGCTAGACTTCCAGTCATAGCTCCTATTGTATCTGAGTCGCCACCTATTGAGATAGCAAGTCTTATACAATCTTCAAAATTATTTCCTTCTAAAAAAGCTTCTATGGCTTGAGGAACCGATCCTTGACATGTTACATCAAATTGGTAATCTTTTCTGATTCCATCAATAGTAAAGTCTAATGGATAATATTTTTCTTCGATATATTCTTTAACATTTTCCTTTGAGTAACCATTTTTTAACATCCATATTGAAGCAGCAATGGCTTGGGCTCCTTGTATACCATATGGATGATTATGAGAAACTGATGCTGAAACTTCAGCTAATTTTTCAGATTCTTCTAATGATTCAGCAACCCAACCACATGGAGAAACACGCATTGCTGAACCATTTCCAAAACTATTATATGGCGGAGGATTATCGATAACTAACCATTTTATAAATGTACCACCATATCCAGCATTAATGTGTCTACGACCATAATATTGCATATATTTTATACAATTTTCTTTAAATGCTTTAATATCTTTATTTTTTTTATATTCTATACATGCTTTTCCAACTGCACATGTCATAACACTATCATCAGTAAAACGATTATTTGGTGTAAATAAATCAAAGTCTTTACTTTTTTTATTTTCCCTTTCGTAGATTGATCCTACTATATCGCCAGTAAATGCTCCTAACATTTTTCTACCTCCTATAATTTTGGCCCATCACTTTTGGGCTGTTGCTGGTCCAATAAAGAATCACGATAAGTATTGCCAAAAGCATTTATATAGCCTATTTCATAAACTTGAGTTATTTGATTATGATTAAAATTTACAGCATTGTGTTGATTATCTATACCATATGGAAATTCACAAGCTATATAATCTGACATTATGTCTCCTTGTAAATAGTTATAACCTATGATCATATATTTTTTTGAATTATTATCAATTGAAACAATACTTCCCAAAGGCATATACTTTTCATATGCTTTTAGTCGGTCGTTTTCAGCTTGCTCTTTAAGTTTGTTTGCAATATTTGTTGTTTCACCATTAAAGCTAACTTGATATTCATTGCCTTGGGCAACAAATCTTTGTTCATTTTGTTCTGGGCTAAATTCCGTCATAATAAAACCTCCT
>CANQFI010000087.1 GCA_947598455.1 uncultured Bacilli bacterium
GTCCACTTATACTAACACCTGTTACAGCTACATCAGTTGGTGTTGTTGTACCAGGAGTTGATGGAGTTGTACCTGATGATGATTTTTCTTTAACAGTTATTTTCTTAGTAGCTGTTTTACCATTAGCTGTAGTTACAGTTACGGTTACTGTTCCAGCTTTTTTAGCTGTTAATTTACCTGATTTATTAATTGTAGCGATTGATTCATCACTTACGCTCCATGTTACATTCTTATCAGTAGCATTTGTTGGATTAAAAATTGCTTTCAAAGTAATTGAACTACCAACAGTTACACTACTTGAACCACTTATTGATACACTTTCAACATCTACTGGTCCGCTTTCCTCTTCTTCATCTTCTTCTTTAATTGTTACTGTTACTGTAGCAGTATATTTACCATCAGAAGTTTTTACAGTTATAGTAACTGTTCCAGCTTTTATTGCAGTTATTAAACCAGTTTCATCAACTGTAGCCATTTCTTCATCATTAGATGAATAAACTAAGTCTTCTTCTGTATAACCATCTGGTAATGAAGATACACTAATTGCTCCTGATGATCCTATAGTTAAATTCATACTAGATACACTAAGATTTATTTCAGCTGATGCCTTTTGTGTCCAATGAGCTTTTAAAGTAATATCTTTTGTTACTTTAGTACTAAAATCATATTCTTTATTATCTAAATACCAACCAGCAAATTCATATCCTTCTCTTGTTGGATCTTTTGGTTTTGTTACTGTTTCATTTTCTTTTACTGTAACTGATTCAACAGCACTACCACCATTTGAATCAAATTTTACTGTGTATTCTTTGCCACAGCCTTTAACCATTACAAGGACTAAAACAAGTACAACAATGGCTGCACCAATTGCACATAATAATCCTTTTTTGTTGTCTTTCTTTTCTACTTTTTTCTCAACTTTTTTCTCGGTTGGTTTTTCCGTAGCCTTCTCAGATGTTTTTTCTTTTTCTTTTTCTGTTACCTTCTCAGGTGTTTTCTCTGTTGTTTTCTCGGTTACTTTTTCAGATGTCTTCTCAGTTTTTTTCTCTGTTTCCTTTTCCATATTTTTTCTCCTCTCTTTTTTCTATAAGTTTTAAGTAAATCATTAAATTGTTTCTTTTTATTAATGTACTACATAAAACCGATAAGACCTATCTTACCTATAGAAATTATACTATGTCGTAATACATAAAGTCAACCATATTTAAGGGTATATTTTATAAATTATAAGTACTTTTACAAGTACTTTTTATTTATTACAGTTATTATAAATATATTCTAATTAAATATATATTTTACTATTACTTATTATTTCTTTTTTTGATAATTATGATTGCTCCTAAAGCAATGACAATAACTACTACAATACCAATTATAATAAAAGTTAAATTGCTCTTATTATATTTTGGTTGTTCATAAATATCTTTATTAGTTTCATAACAGTCATCTAAATCTTCATCATTATCTATCTTATTTACAATATCGCAAACATCAGTTGGTTTATAGTATGCTTCAATTGCATTAGTAATTTGATCTTTTACTTCTTCATTATAACCAATAAAGTATGTAGAACCAATTATAGTTATAGGTTCATCATTTTTTTTGATATTTAGTTTTGATTTAACTTCTTTATATAAGTCTTCATTGGAAGAAATTTCCATATCTTTTATAGATAAACGATAATAATTATTTCTTGTTTCTTCTAACCAATCAAGTTCTTTTTTTCCTTGTTCTTCATCACTATAAAAAACATATATATTAACATCTTTTAAAGAAGATGAATTGGCAACTACTGCTCTTGTTACAAGGGGCATTGAAATTAAAACAAATAATACTAATAAATATAAGATTTTTTTCATTACTTTTACCTCCTTACTATTTTAATAAAGGCATATTTTTTAAGCCTGATTTTATTCTAACATGTTTTAATTATATTTCAAATACTTTTTACTATTCTTCAAGAAATTTCCAGGATCTTTTATGACCTAAATTATCGAATGTTTTTATAACATGTGTATAAAAGAAATTTTTTTGAGCAATCTATATAATAAAAATACTTAAGAAAGCGAGGTGTATTTTATTGAAAAGTAAAGATATTTTAGCTATTAATTTAAAATACTATAGGTATTTATCAAAACTTTCTCAAGAAAAATTCGCCGAAGCTTTAGATACTAGTTTAATATATGAAAATCAGTTAGAAAAAAGAAGGAGAAATCCGTCTTTAGAAATGTTGGATAAGTTAGCTTCAGGAATATCTGTTTTACTTAAATCTTGTGTAACATCAGCTGATCTTATTATGTATGATGAAAGAAAAGTTGTTAAACATAAAAGAATTGATGAATCGAAAAAAAGCTAGAAATTCTAGCTTTTTTAGTTATATACTCTTTTATTTAAGTCTAGGCCTTGTAATTGAAGAGCTATTATTATTTGTTTTATTTCAGAATCGTTAAATTGTTTTTCTTTTAATTCTTTTCTTTTTAAAATCCATATATCATTAATGGTATTGATGTTATTTTCTTTTAATTTTTTATTTAATTCTAAAGGTAGATTTAGTTTATCTATTAAGTCATTTTTATTTAACATGTTATTTATTCTCCTTTTCTTGGTTAGATATATAATCTATTACATAGTTTTTACATTCATCATAAGACATTCCTAGAGCTATTCCTAGGGTTGTATATAAGTATTTTTCGGCAATATTAAAGTAGTTATTGTCTTTATCAGCTATTTTTTTACCATTATTTAGGCGATTTTGATTACGGATGTAGGTTGTTTTAATTATTTTAGCTAAATCTAAGGTATTTTGGGAACTTAGTAGTTCTTTATAAGTGTTTTCTAATGATTTTTCATCTGTATCAATGTATTTTACGTCTTTTATAGATTTAATAATATCCATAGCTTGTTCTTTAGTTAAGATATCTTTAAGATCTTTTGAATCAATTGGAACATTGATAGTTAATGATTCATCAGTTACTGGAGATAAGACATAATAGTCTTTGTTTTGAAAATATTTAGGCTTTATATCTTTGATACGACACACTTCTCTTTTATGTAATATATAATCATTAATTTTGTACATATAAACTCCCCTTTGCTTAAAAAGACGAGTAGCTCAACTGGACTTACGCCTTAGCTACTCGTTGTCTATTTATATTATAGCATTTTTTTTATTTTTTAGTAAGTTTTATTTAAATGGTATAAGAAGATTTTGATCTATTTTTGAAGCATCAAAACGATAATGACCAGTTATTTTGTAATTGGTTATGACATCTTCTTCTCTGTTTGGTTGACCACCATTATGAATAATGTAGGCATAGCCTTTTTCGTTACGACGATCTGATATCATACCTACATGATTGTTATTTAGAAATACTATATCGCCTGGTTGCCATTCTTCGATCTTTTTATAATCTGAAGTTAAACTTATAGCATATTTAGAAAAGTAAATGCGAAGATTATTTACTCGACGAAAGTCAATGTTTTTATCACGTTTTTCAATTTCTGGATAGTCATTAGGATTGTTTTTTATATCAGTATCAACCATATCTCTTAAACTATAACCAGCATTTTTAAAAGCACGCCATATTACATCAGTACATACTCCTTCATTATCAGGTGGATAGGAATCACCATAGTATTTACTAATGTACCTTGGATGATTTTCAGCATCTTTTCTGGCTCCTAATAAAAAGTCAGAATAGTCATCGATATCATCATTATCATAATCAACACTACTATAAATTGTTTTGATATCAAAGTCCGGAGCTTTATAATATTTTTTAGGTATTAAGTTGTATTTATTCATAATAAATATCGTAGTTATAGTAAAGATTAAGATAATAATTATTATGATAAAATTTTTTATAACATTAGCTTTTATATGTTTAGATAAATTTTGCAAAAGTATCACCTTTTCACTTTTTATTATACATAATTAGATATTTCTTTTAAAGAGTCTTTTTTATTTTGCTAGTTCTTGATTTCTTTTTCTTATTATAAAGTAATAAACTAAGCCAGAGATAATTAAACCTGTTACTTCTAGAGTTAACATAGGAGGAAAATATTTAAGCCAAGGGTATAAGACCATTACATTATCAGGTATTTTAGTAGAAAAGATATAGTTAGTATTAAATTTTAAATTAAATGGATACATTATTAACATTAAGAAGTTAGTTAAAATATATGTAGCCAAATAATTTTTTAGACCTACTTTATAATTTAAGGCATAGTATGAATATAAACTTATACAGATAAAGAAATGATGGGATATAACATATTGCCAAAAGTTGAAGTTATCTATTGTTGATATTAAGTTAGGCCATAAGATAGCAGGAATTGGTCCAATAAATGATAAAAAAATTGTTAGTTTTAGGATACTTTCTTTATTAAAAAGAATACCAAACATAAAGAGATAGTTAGAGATAAAGCAAAGATGAAATGGTAGGTTTTCTTTGTAATCAAAGCTACCAAAGTATAAATTACCAAAGGTATAAATAAACATATTAAGTAGTAATATAAGAGCACTTATTTTTAAAATACGATTATTAATTTTTTTAGGTATTTCGGATATTTTATGACGATTTAGATAGATAATTATTAAGCCTATAACAGCTATAGCAATAAAGATATTATGAATTAAACCAAATTGTTTGAATAGAAATTTGGGATGTTCATTAACAAAAAATTCTCTTAACATAAAATACTTCCTCTCATTAAGATTATATTTGTTATTTTAATTAAACTAAAAAGACAGATAATCTGTCTTAACTAGTTTTAAATTGAATGATAACACCACATACTAAGACAATTATTAAGACGATAGATAAGGCATTAGTGGGGATTGATACTAAAGTTGGTAGATAGCCTTTAATAATTGCTGTTCCAGCTAGGGATGTAACAATAATCATTATTGGCTTAATAAAGAATGTTGCTAGTAGTCCCAATAAGACTGAAATAACTAAGCGAACGACAAGAAGCATATTAGGATCTAAGTTATTAATATTAATATTGAGTGAACCATAAGCTAAGTATGCTACAGCAATTAGTAAAGCTAGTTTTTCTAGTTTGAATCCTAGTGATCCAAGGATGATTCCAGCTACTATTTGAATAATAGTGTTTATTTGGCTTGATAAATCAAAATAAGATACAACATACCCAGCCAGAGCATAACCTAGGATAAACCAAGTTAGAATGATAATTAATTTTTGAATTTTAAAGCCACTAGTGCAAAGAGCTAAACCGATTAGGACAGCACCAATAGCTAAGATATTATTGTCCATTTTTGTTACCTTCTTTTATATGATATATTATTTTATAAATTTCAAAGACGACTATTATAATAAATGATAATAGTAATAAATAAATGACAGTCTTAAATGGTAATGGGGTTACTTTTAAGAAACTAGCTGTAAGTGGTATTTCCGCTAGAATTATTTGTAAGAGAATTGAACCAAGAACTGTTATGATAACTAAAGGATTATCAATTAAAGATTCTTTAAAAACTGTTCTTTTTTCACTACGACAATTTAAGACATTAACATTTTGAATGAAGACCATAAGCATCATGATAATAGCTCGAGCTATAGTAATATCAGTTCCACGGTCCATGATGTATTTCCAAACAAGGAAGACAGTGGCACTTATAGTAATACCTAGAATACTTACTTCAACCATTAAGTCTTTAGAGAATAAGGATTCTTTGGTATCACGAGGTTTTTCTTTCATTATATCTTTTTCAGTTTTTTCAAATGATAATGCGATGTCTTGCATACCATCAGTTACGATATTTAACCATAGTAATTGAATAGCTACTAAAGGAATATCATAACCAAAAGCAATTGATAGTAAGAAGAAACATACTTCAGCAAAACCACAACCTAATAAGAATAAAGTTATTTTACGTATATTACTATAAGCTGTTCGGCCTTCTTCGATACCAGAAACAATGGATGTAAAGTTATCATCAGCGACAATCATAGAGGCGGTTTCTTTAGCAACATCAGTTCCACTACCCATAGCAATACCAATATTAGCTGATTTAATAGCCGGAGCATCATTTACGCCGTCACCAGTTACAGCAACAAACTCCCCTTGTCTTTTTAATGAGTTAACGATATCTAATTTATCCATTGGCGTTACTCTGGAGAAGACACGAATGCGACTTACGAATTCATCAAAGGCAGATTCTCCTTTATCACGGTAAGTTTCAACATCTTTGCCAGTTGCTACTTCACTAGCATCTTTGCATAAACCTAAATCACTAGCAATGGCATAAGCTGTAAGGGGATGATCACCAGTAATCATAATAACTTTAATACCAGCTTCTTTGCATTCTTTTATTGAATCTTTAACTTCGACTCTAATTGGATCAATAAAAGCAACCATACCTTTGAAATCAAGTTTTTTTATGTCTTTAGCAGTAGTTCCTTTTACTTTACCGCTGGCAATGGCAATAACACGATAACCTTTACTAGTTAAGGTTTCATTTTGTTCATGGTATTTACGATTTTCTTCAGAGAAAGACATTACTTTTTCTAAAGAACCTTTAACAGTACAATATAATTCATTATCTTTTTTATAGAAGACGGCTGAATATTGATTTTCAGATTCATAAGGGATTATTTCAACAATCTCAGGAAGATCTTCGATATGCATCTTTTTAGCAAGACTTAAGAAAGCTATATCAATAGAATCGCCAAATGATTCCCATTCTTCACCTTTCTTTTCAAGATGAGCTTCATTATTAATAGCTCCTAATAAAGCTATTTCATAAGCTTTAGTAATATCAGCATTATTTAAAGCTTTAACTTGACCATTATCGTTATAACCTGTACCACTTATTTCATAAGTATCACCATCTTTAGTGACAATCATTTTAGCAGTTTGTTCATTAACAGTTAAGGTACCTGTTTTATCAGA
>CANQFI010000088.1 GCA_947598455.1 uncultured Bacilli bacterium
AATTACTAGACTTATTTTAAAAAAATGATATTTTATGATTAAGAAATAACTATTAAGTTGTTTTTTTTAAGTATTATGGTATACTTTAATTTAGTTTTGGGGTGATTAGATGGAAAAGTTAATCATGATTAAATATGGGGAATTATCCACAAAGAAAGCTAATATTAATTTGTTTTTAAATCAATTAAAAAAGAATATTGCTTTTGCTTTAAAGGATATGGATGTAGAAATAAAATTTGATAAAGGAAGAATGTTTATTACTTTAAATAAAGATAATTTTGAAGAAGTAAGTGATTCTTTAAAGAAGGTTTTTGGAATTCATGAATATGATATTGCTTATAAAATAAAAGAAAGAGATTTTGATAAGATAAGTAATGTAGTGTTAGATTTAGTTAAAGATAAAGAATTTAAAACATTTAAAGTATTAAGTAAAAGAAGTGATAAAAATTATCCAATATCTAGTATGGATTTTAGTCGTAAAATAGGAGGAGTATTACTTAAAAATATTTCTGATATAAGTGTTGATGTTCATAATCCAGAATTATTAGTTAATATAGAGATAAGAATTGATGGCGTTTATATTTATTTTAATAGTGAAAAAGGAATTGGTGGATATCCAGTGGGAGCTTTAGGTAAAGGATTATTAATGCTTAGTGGTGGAATAGATTCACCAGTAGCTGGTTATTTAGCTATTAAAAGAGGTGTTAAGTTAGAGGCATTATATTTTGAAAGCCCACCTCATACTAGTTTAGAAGCTAAAAATAAAGTGATAGAATTAGCACGTAAATTAGCAGTATATAATAATGATATTAAAGTACATATAATTAATTTTACTGAAATACAACAAGCGATATTACAAAGTTGTCCTCGTGAATATTTAATTACGATAATGCGTAGAATGATGTATCGAATAAGTGAGATTGTAGCAAGAAATAATCGTTGTAAAGTTGTAGTTAATGGAGAAAGTATTGGTCAAGTAGCTAGTCAAACATTAACAAGTATGAATGTTATAAATGAAGTAGTTAAAATACCTGTTATAAGACCAGTAGCTTGTTTTGATAAATTAGAAATTATTGATTTAGCAAAGAAGATTGAGACTTATGATACTAGTATTTTGCCATTTGAAGATTGTTGTACGATATTTGTTCCTGATCATCCAGTTATAAATCCAGAATTTGATAAAGCTAGGGAATATGAAAAACTTATCCCTTATGAAGAAATGATATATAAAGCAATTAAAGGACATGAAGTAATTAGAGTAACAGTTAATGAAGAAAAGGAAGAATTTGCAGATTTGCTATAAAAACCTTTTCTTTTCTTTTGTTTTTGTTTATAATAACTATCACTTGAAGGGGGGGAGAATAGTTATGAATTATGAGATTATTAATGATGCAATTAATGATATTATAAGATTAGTTAATTGTTATAATCAAAGGCATAATTATAGTGTAGAATTATGTGAAGAATTAGTTGTTTCTTTATTAGGTTATTATTTAGTATTTGGACCTAGTTTATTTAAGAAAATAAATGAATTATTGGAACAATTACATATTCATCGTTATGAATCAGGAAATGATTATTTTAAAATTATGGGAGAGATAAATTCACAAGTTGAAAAATCATATGTATCACCAGTTATGGTATGTGAATATATTTATGGAAATGGTAAAATGGTAAAAGGAGTAATTCCCCATATTTTAATTCCTTATAGTGATTCTTTTATGGAAATTGATAATATGGTACATGAGTTATCACATGCATTACAACTTACTGAATCTAAGGTACTAAGAGAAGATGAAAAGGAATTTGTGTATCAACAAGGCTTTTCTAGAGTAACAATGGTTAAAGAAAATAATTCAACATTGATAGAAAATGGAGCTTTTTCTGAATTTATAACAGTATGTATTGAAAATAGAATTATTAATGCTTTATTTAGTTTAGATGGAGATAAAGTAAATAATAAGTTTGTCAAAAGAATTTTAGGTGAATTTAAAAAATTAAATGGACATAATGTTTTAACTGATTCATATTCAACTTTTCAAGCTGTTGGCAAAGATTTAATGGATAATGATATTTTTTTCTCTTTAATAAAGAAATATTATTATGAAAATGAATGTGAAATATTTGAAGAAGAGTTTGATTCATATTCAGAAGAAGTTAAATTAAAAAACATTATGAGATTAATTAGAAAAATAGATAATGATAATTTTTATAATATAATGTTAGCGATTGAAACTATTAAAAAGAAAATAGATTTATTTAATAAAGCTACTAATTTTGTACCAGATTCTTCTTTGATACTTGTTATATAATAAAGTATAAAATATTTTATATTGTTAATAATAGTAATAGGTGATATTTATGCGTAGAAGAAGTTGTGATTACTATTATAAAGCTTGCGATTTAGAGAAAATGAGTTCTTTAGATAAAAAAAGATATGAAATATTAAATGAATTTGGTTATAATATGGATTCTAATAAAAAAAGAATTGATGATATGGAAATGAAAATTAAAAGACATAAAAATTCGGAAAGTAGATAATTTATGGGTATAAAAAGATAGATATTCTGTCTTTTTTTTTGTATAATAACTTTGAGGTGGAAAAAAATATGAAGTTTTTATGTGTAAATGCTGGTAGTTCATCTTTAAAGTTTCAATTAGTTGAAATGCCAGAAGAAGAAGTAATTATAAGTGGTTATATTGAAAAGATAGGATCTCCTGATAGCTTTTGGAATACAAAAGTAAATGGAGAAAAAATAAGAGGAGAAAGATTTGTTAAAGATCATACAGAAGCTGTTAAAGTTTTAGTAGAAGAATTATTAAAATATAAAGCAGTAGAAAGTATGGATGAAATAAAAGGTATTGGTCATAGAGTATTACATGGTGGAGAAATGTATGCTGATTCTGTTTTAATTACGGATGAAGTTATTAAGAATATTGAGTCATTAACTAAATTAGGACCTTTACATATTCCTGGTAATTTAGCTGGTATTAATGCTATGAAAGAAGCATTACCTGATACACCAATGGTTGCCGTATTTGATACAGCATTCCATCAAACTATGCCTGAATTAAGTTATATTTATCCAGTACCATATGAATGGTACGAAAAGTATGGTGTTCGTAAATATGGATTCCATGGAACTAGTCATAAATATATCACTGGTAAGATGCAAGAGATGTTAGGTAAAGAAGATGTTAACTTAATTATTTGTCATATTGGTAGTGGTAGTAGTATTTGCTGTGTTAAAGATGGTAAGTCTTATGATACAACTATGGGACTTACACCACTTGATGGATTAATGATGGGAACAAGAAGTGGTGCTATTGATCCATCAATTATTGAATATGTATGTAAAGAATCTGGTATGGATGTATCAGAAGTAACTAATATCTTAAATAAGAAGAGTGGTTTACTTGGTGTAAGTCAAAAGTATGCTGATCATCGTGATGTTGAAAAAGGTATGGAAAATGGGGAACATTTATCTGTATTAGCTAATGACTTATATATTGAAAGAGTAGTTAATTATATAGCTGAATACTATGTTAAATTAGATGGTAAAGTAGATGGAATAATCTTTACTGCTGGTTTAGGAGAAAATGCTCGTGAATTTAGAGAAAATATTTTAAATAAATTAGGTTCTTTAGGAATTAAAGTAGATAAAGAAGCTAATATGGAAATTGCTTCATATTGTGATAAACATGAAGGTAAAATAAGTACAGATGATTCTAGTGTAGAGGTATATGTAATACCTACTAATGAAGAATTAATGATTATTAAAGATACTTATAATATTGTAAATAAGAAATAGAAAGTGGGATGTGGACTAAATGATGAAAGCAGAGATAAAAAGAATCTTAAAAAAGATAAAACAATATAATACAATTATTATTGCTAGACATATTAGTCCAGATCCAGATGCAGTAGCTAGTCAGATAGCTTTAAGAGATACAATAAAGTTATCTTTTCCTAAAAAGGAAGTATATGCAGTTGGAACAATGGTATCTAAATTTAAATATTATGGTTATTTAGATAGAATAGATGAAACTAAATTTAAAAATGATGCTTTATTAATTGCTTTAGATGTTCCTAATAAATCAAGAATAGATGGTGTTGATTTATCAGCTTTTAAAGAAATATTTAAAATAGATCATCATCCTTCGGAAGAAGATTTTGGGGAATGTGATTGGGTAGATGAAACATCATCAAGTACTTGTCAGATGATAATTGAGCTGATATTAGATTCAGGAATGAAGTTAGATCGTAAGGTAGCTGAGAATTTATATTTGGGAGTAGTTTCTGATAGTGATCGATTCTTAATAAGTTATACAACAGATAAGACTTTTGAATTAGTAGCTAAGTTAATTAAAAAGACACAAATTGATTTTACAAAGTTATATCCTTATTTGTATGAAAGACCATATGATGAAATTAAATTTCATGGCTATATTTCAGAAAATTTAGAAATAACAGATAATGGTTTTGCACATTTATTTATAACACCAGAAATATTAAAAAAATATAATGTTGATCCCGCAACACCTTCTAATATGATAAATGATTTTAGTAATATTAAAGATGTTTATGTGTGGACTTTTGTAACATATGATGAAAAGAATAATATTTATAAAGTAAATATTAGAAGTAAAGGTCCAGTTATTAATGAAACAGCTGCAATGTATGGCGGAGGGGGTCATAAGTTTGCTTCAGGTGTTAGAACAAGTAAAAAGGAGGATATTGATAAGTTATTAATGGCCTTAGATGAAGATTGTAAAAATTATAAAGAAAGTTTAAAAGATAATGTTTAAAGTACATGTATAGTGTACTTTTTTTAATATAAAACATTTGTTCTTGTATGATGATATTTTATTTGTTATAATAAATTTTACAAGGTGATTAAATGAAAATAGAAAAATATACTAAATTAAGAGATAATCGTTACGAAGTTTTAATAGATGATATAAAAGTTAAATTATATGATGATGTAATAGTAAAATATGAATTACTTCGTAAGAAGGAAATAGATGATAAATTATTTGAAGAAATAACTAAATATAATGATAAGCTAAACGCTTACTATATGTCTTTAAAGTATATAACTAAGAAATTAAGAACGGAAAGAGAAATAGAAGAGTATTTAAAAAAGGATTATACCCAAAAAACTATTAACGAAACTATTGAAAGATTAAAAGAAAATGGATATTTAAATAAAGAATTGTATTTACAAAGTTATTTAAATGATCAGATTAATTTGGGTAATGCGGGTCCTAATAAAATAAAGAATAATTTAATAAAATTAGGATTTAATGAAGAAGAAATAATTAATAAAATAGAGGAGATTAGTCCTGATATTTGGTTTGATAAAATAAGAAAAAATATTAAAAAGATGATTAATAATAATAAGAGCCTTAGTACGAATAAATTAAAAGAAAAAATTTTGTATAATTTAAGTATGTTGGGTTTTTATAAATGGATGATAGAAGAAATTATAAGTGAAAGTGAGTTTAAAAATACTGATGGTATATTAAAAGAAGAATATGAAAAAGTTAAGTTAAAATTAGCTAAAAAATATGAAGGAAATGAATTAGAAACAAAAGTGTTAGCCAAATTAGTAGCTAAAGGATTTTATTATGAGGATGTTAAAAGAGTTATAAGTAACTAAAATAAAAAAGGAACTATAATATGTTCCTTTTTAACTAATTACTATCTGTAGTTTCATCTTGATTATCAAGATTTTGATAAGAAGTTAATTGTTCTTGAATATATGTAGCATATTTAGATTGGATATCAGTATCGACAAATTCAACATCATTATCTTTTCTTAATTTTTGTAAAGCTTCAACATAAGCTACTTGATGTTCATTTAAATAGTCACTAGCTAATGATGTTAAGATTGTATCTTTAACTTCATCTAAAGATGCTTTTTCTTTTGTTTCAGTTCTTAAAATAACATGATAACCAATTTCTGTTTCAATTAATGATGTTGAGTATTCACCATCTTTTAATTTATAAGCAGCATCTACTAGTTCGTCATATTCTTCTGATAAAGTATCTTTATTAATAGTTCCTAGGGAACCACCATTATCTTTATTAGATTCGTCCATTGAATATTGTTTAGCTAATTCAGCAAATTTTGTAGCAATATCTTTACTATCTGTCTTTTTTAATTCATCGATGATTGAATTAATTTTATCTTTTGCTTCATCTTGTGCAGCTGTTTTTTCTTCATCTGTCATATCATCAGTTACACTTGGAGTAATTAAAATATGACTGACAACTATATCTGGAACAATTTTTTCATCATAATAAGCTTGAATTTCTTTATCTTTTATTTGTTCTTTACAATAATCTTCAATGGCTAAATTTCTTAAATAACCAATGTAGTATTCATCTTTATATGCATCTACTGAAGCATAACCATATTGTACTAAAACAGATTCTAGGCTATCACCATAGTATTGTTCTAAAGAACTCATAGTAGATTCAACAGATTGATTAGCTTCTTCTAAACGATCACTATATTTTTCTTCTAATATTTTTTTATCAACCAAGCTTAGTAAAGATTGTAGTGCATAATCACTTTTCATACTATCGTAAAGTTCGTTTACACTTATCATTCGACCATCATTCATAGTAACAATTGCCTCATCACCATTAGATAATTTTGGTATTTTACTTCCACACCCTGAAATTAGTAATACACTAAGGGCTAGCACAATAATTTTCTTTTTCATGTTTTCCTCCTTAATACAACTTATATTATAACAATCTATATTATAAAAAACAAGAATAACATTCACATAAATTCATTATTAACCATAGAATATTAGTGAAAAAACAAATAAAGGAGGATGGTTTATGAACAATTGTGGAAATAACGCTTTAGG
>CANQFI010000089.1 GCA_947598455.1 uncultured Bacilli bacterium
TGTAAACATATTATAAAAGATGAAAAAGAAGATAATCTAAGAACATCATTTTTCTTTGCATTTTGTGGATATTTAGTTCAGGCATTTTTTAATATTAGAATTACTTTAATTGCACCTTTGTTCTTCTTAATTATGGGATTACTTGTTTCAACATTAGATAATACAACCTAAAAAAGCTCATATAGAGCTTTTTTTTAATTAAATAATGTTATAAGCTAATTTCCATGCTATGATTTTTTTTACAGATTCATTAATACGTTCTTCAGATATTCTTCCTTCTTTAATAGCAGTTAAAGCACTATTATAATGGTCTTGATAGCGAGTAGTAATTAAAAGGTCATTACCAGCGTTAATAGCTAGAGTAGATAATTCATTATTACTATTATAATCTTTTAAGGCATCCATAGTTAAATCATCACTAATAATTAAACCAGTATAGTTTAAATCATTTTTTAAAATATCAATAACTTTTTTAGATAAAGATGAAGGATAATTACTATCAATGTTAGTGATGATGTTATGAGAAATTAAAATAAAAGGAGTTTGAGCTTCGATTCCGGCTTTAAATGGAAGAAAATCATTATTTTCAAATTCTTCTAATGAACGATTATCAATAGCTATTCCAGTATGAGTATCAGCATTATTACCATAACCAGGAAAATGTTTTAAACAAGTTGAAAAATTTAATTCATGAGCTTTTTTAGTTATTAAAGAAATATAATTACTTGTTTCAGAAGCTGTTAAACCAATAGAGCGATCATACATAAAATCGTTTTCATTAGTTGAAATATCAGCAACTGGTGCCAGATTTAAATTAAAGCCTAATTCTAATAATAAAGTATCTTTGTATTCTTCAACTTCTAATAATTTATCAAGTCCTCCTTCAGCATATAAATCTCGAGGAGATAATATCTTTTGTGGAACAATAAGTGGATTATAACTTAAACGAGTAACGGTTCCACCTTCTTCATCTAAAGTCATAATATAAGGAATTTTAGAATTTTTTTGACGTTCAGCAATTTTAGCTATTAAACTTTCTTTAGTTTTGTTTTTTATATCGCTACTATGAAAAAGAAAACCACCAACTGAATTGTATATTTCGCCATTATAGTCAAATGGAACAATAAACATTTGTGATAGTTTTTCTTCAGTAGTTAAAGTTGATAAGATAGCTTCAGCTTCATCATAATAATCAGCAAATAGTTCTTTTTGTTCAAGTTGTTTTGAATCTTCATCAATACTTTTTACTTCTATTTTTTTTGTAGGCGAGTCAAATTCATTGGGAATTGATGAGTAAGGATTATAAGAATAAAATTTAGATATAAATAAAGGAATAACCATTATTAAAATAAGAATAGCTACAAGATAAAAAATAATATGTTTTTTCATAATTGACCTTCTTTTAAAATTTTTTATACTTTCACATATGATTATAACATTTTTTGTAATGAAAATTGCAGTTTTTTAAATATTTTTGTATAATAACTGAAAATTTATGGGTGGTTTTATGGTTAAAAATTTTAAATTAAGTAAGAAGATAATTGCTGGAACTTTAATAGCATCAATTATTGGAACAGGAATAGTTAGTTATCATGTACATAAAAGAAATGAAGTGACAAGAGTTAAAGGATATTTACAAGATTTTTTAACAGAAGATAACTATGTTGATTTATCTAAAGTTAGTGGAAGTTATAAGATAGAAAATTTTGATGGTGAATATTTAAGAAAAGCTTTAGAAGAAATGAATATTAATTATATAAGAATTAACGATTCATTTATTTATGATGGTATACATGTTTCAATTTTTCCTCATATGAATGCAATTAACTATAATAAAGTATTATGGAATGATGGAATTCAAGATATATATGAAATGTATGAACCGATTCGAATTCCTGGTAGTGATGGAGTTTCATATCAAATACCAGAAGGGTTTACGTTAGAAAAAATAGATGAAATAGTTGAACCAATAAGATATGATGAATTAGATAATAAAGAAGTTATAGTCTTAAAAAATAATTATGAAGATTCTTATAGTTTAACAATGGAGAAAAAATAAGATGACTATACAAGAATTAATAGATAAATTTTTAACAATAACTAACTATGATAAAAATGATAATATTTTAGCGATAATCTTTTATGGAAGTCGAGTAAGTGGTAAGGAAAGACCAACTAGTGATTTAGATGTTTTAGTAATTGATAAAAGAGAAAATAATTATAAAAAAGGTTTTCTATTAGAAGGAATAAGAGTAGATTGCCATATATATGCTGTTAGAGATATCTTTCAAATAATTGATATAAAAAAAGAAAATAATAATACTTTCTTAGAGGCGATTTTAAAAACAGGTTTAATTGTTAAAGATATGGATGAAACAATAGAGATGCTTAAAGATTATGAAGAAAATATAAATATTTCTAGTAAAAAGAAAAAGGAAATACCAAAATTTATTTTAGAAGATATTAGAGATTTATATAATAATTATCAAGATAAATTATATACTAATGATTTTTATTATTTTAATTTATTAGAAAAAATAAGAATAGCTGTTAATTATTTATATGGTTGTTCATATTTAGGAACTTCTAAAGTATATAAAATATTTAGTAATTTTAAAGATTATCAAGATCGTTATTTAATAAAACTACCTAATAAAGATTTTATAGACTTATATTTAAAAGCTATAACAGGATCAAAAGAAGAAAGAGATAAAATACTTATAATATTAATTAGTTATTTACATATTAATATTAATGAAATAGAATCTTCAAATTATTATAATAAAAATATTTTTTATTCTGAAGAAAGAATAAAAGAAGAAATGCTAGTATTACATAATAAATTATTAACTACAATTGATTTATTACTAATTAATCATCCTTATGGTAAAATGCTATATGCAATTGTTTTACAAAGTATGTATGAGTATTATTATAAGATATATCATAAAATAAATTATGAATTAGAAGAATTATATCAAAAAGGAATTAAAGAAAATAAAAATGATGTAATGATAGAAGTAATAAGAGAAGTATTTACAATACTTAGTGAAGATTATGAGATAGATTATGATAATTATTTAATTAGATTAGAACTTGTAAATTAATTATTAATTAAATTATGGTACAATAATGTTAGGTGATACTTATGGAAGTACAACTTGGTGGTTATGTAGTAAATTTAGAGATAGAAAAAAAGAATAATAAAAATATTTATTTTAGATTTAAAGATAATAATACTTTATATGTTACTTGTAATAGATTTATAAGTACTAAAGAATTATTAAAGTTAATAAAGCAGAATGAAAAATCATTACTTAGAATGTATGAAAAGTATCAACAAAAAGAAGAAATGACAAAAGGATTTTATTATTTAGGAGAACCTTATGTTATTGTATATGATGAAAATATAAAAAAAGTAAATGTTATTGATAATATGATCTATGTTAAGAATGAAAAAGAATTAAGTAAATGGTTAAAAAATGAATGTGAAAGAATCTTTCAAGAAAGAATTAATTTAATATTATATAATTTTAAAGATATACCTTCATTTAGTTTAAAAATAAGAAATATGAAAACAAGATGGGGAGTTAATAATGTAACAAAAAGAATAATAACTTTAAATAGTGAGTTAATAAAAAAAGATGTAACATTAATTGATTATGTTATTATTCATGAATTATGTCATTTCTATGAAGCTAATCACAGTAAGAGATTTTGGGAACAAGTAGAAAAAAGATATCCTTATTATAAATTAGCAAGAAAAAGATTGAGAGTTGAATAAAATGGAAGTAATAAATTCATTAGATAATAAAAAAATTAAAAACTATAGTAAATTATTATTAAAAAAATATCGTGATATAGATAATAAATTTATAGTTGAAGGAGAACATTTAGTTAAAGAAGCTTATGAATCTAAAGTATTAGAAGAAGTAATAATGTGTGAAGATTATGAGATAGATTTTAATGTACCTATTACTTATGTAACATATGAAGTTATTAAGAAATTAAGTAATACTTTAAATCCACAAAAGATAATGGGAATATGTAAAAAGATTGAAAATAAAGATATAGGAGATAAAGTATTAATTTTAGATGGTATTCAAGATCCTGGTAATTTAGGGACGATTATTCGTAGTAGTGTAGCTTTTAATATCAACACTATTATTTTATCTAATAATAGCGTTGATATTTATAATGATAAAGTACTTAGAGCTACTGAAGGAATGATATTTAAAGTTAATATAATAAGAGATGATATTGTTAAAATAATAAATAAATTAAAAGAAGAAAATTATATTATATATGGAACGAAAGTAGATGGAGGAGAAGACATAAATAATATTATAAGTCCTTCTAAATATGCTTTGGTAATGGGTAATGAAGGAGCGGGAGTAAGTAATGAAGTACTTAGTCTATGTGATAAATACTTATATATACCAATGAATAAGAATTGTGAGAGTTTAAATGTAGGAGTAGCAACAAGTATTATTTTATTTAGTTTAAATAAATAGAGGTGAATTATGGAATATATATTAATAGGTAGAATAGTTAATACCCATGGTATTAAAGGAGAACTTAGAATAAAAAGTAACTTTTTAATGAAAGATAAAATATTTAAACCAGGTTTTGCTTTATATATTGGGGAAGGTCATGTTAAAGAAATAATTAATAGTTATCGTGTCCATAAAGAATTTGATATGGTAACTTTTAAAGGATATGACAATATTAACCAAGTACTTAATTATTTAAAATTAAATGTTTATGTCAAAAAAGAAGATATTGAACTAGATAAAGATGAATATATATTAGAAGAATTAGTAGGATATGATGTTTTAGAAAATGGGGAAAAACTTGGTAAAGTTAAAGAGATTGTGTATAATGGTAGTAATATACTTTTATATATAGAGGGAGATAAGAACTTCTATATACCTAATAATATTAATTTTATAAAAAAAGTTAAAGAAGATGAAAAAGTAATAGAAGTAGAAAATGCTAAAGGGTTGATATTATGAGAATAGATATCTTAACTTTATTTCCAAAAATGTTTGAAGGTTTCTTAAATGAATCAATTATTAAAAGAGCAATTTTAAAAGAAAGTGTTATAATAAAGGTAGTTGATTTTAGAAAATATTCGAAACTTTCTAATAATCAAGTAGATGATACACCGTATGGTGGTGGAGGAGGAATGGTTTTAAGAATAGAACCAATCTATGATGCTATTATGGATATTAAAAAAGATGATCCAGATGCAAAAGTTATTTTAATGACACCAGATGGAGTACCTTACAAGCAAGAAATGGCAATTAATTTAAAAAATGAAAAACATTTAATACTTATTTGTGGGCATTATGAAGGATTTGATGAACGAATTAGAAGCCTTTGTGATATGGAAATAAGTATTGGTGATTATGTTTTAACTGGTGGAGAATTACCAGCAATGGTTATTTGTGATAGTATTATAAGATTACTAGATGGAGTTATTACAGATACTAGTTTGGTATCAGAATCATTTAATGATAAATTACTTGATTATCCAACATATACTAAACCACAAGAATTTAGGGGGATGAAAGTGCCTGATATATTACTTAGTGGAGATCATGCAAAAATAGCAGCATGGCGAGATGCTAAGCGAAGAGAAAAGACAAAAGAGCGTAGACCAGATTTAATGTAGTTTAAGAAGGTGATTATATTGGCAAGTTACTTGATTAATAAAAGACATCATGATGAAAGTATTATAAGTATGCATGATGTAGATGGTTATGTCTTTAAACCAAAAACTAAAAGTGATAGTTATATTAAAGTAAAAGAAGTTAAAATTGTTGAACCAAGAATGATTGATAAAATATTATCAATGAAATTCGATAAATTATTTAAACAAGTTGTTGCCATGGCCTTAACAGTTATAAATGATGAAGATGCAACTGATGATGATGCAGAGATTGTTTTAGATGAAGTAGAATTAGTAAGACAAATACTACTTAATAGATATCAAAAATTCTTAAACTACGAAAAAGAAAAATTATTTTTAAAAAAATTAAGATTAATTGAAAATGAAATGCGTGTTAAACAAGTTAAGATAAAACAAAAAGCTTTATATTTAGAACAAATGGAAGAAAAATCAATTGGTCGAAGTAGATAAATACTAGGAAATAAAGATAAATTCTTGCATATTTCTCTTTTTTTTGTTATAATCTTAATTGCTTCAAGGAAGAAAATCCGCTGAATACTTAGATTTATGATTTTCCGGTAAGTAAATATAGTATGAAAGGATGTTTGAAAATGGCTAATTTAGTAGACAAAATTAATGAGAAGCATGTAAGAAAAGACATTCCTGAATTCCGTGTTGGAGATACTGTAAGAGTAGATGTATGGGTAAAAGAAGGTAAAAAAGAAAGAATCCAAGCTTTTGAAGGCTTAGTAGTTGCTAAAAAAGGTGGAAGTGTTTCTGAAACTTTCTCTGTACGTAAGAAATCTTATGGTATTGGTGTAACAAGAGTTTTTCCAGTTAACTCACCAACTATTGATAAAATAGTAGTAGTTAAGAAAGGTCTTGTAAGAAGAGCTAAACTAAACTTCTTAAAGGGAATGAGAAAAGAATACAAAGTAAAGGAAAGAAATTAATTCTTTCTTTTTTCTTTTGGTTAAATTTTTTAATGATTTTATATTTTAAAAAAAGTATATAATTTTTTTTATATATTTTTAGTTTTTGGACATATTATATATAGTTATTATAAATAAATAAGAAAAAATTGGTAAAGTAAATTAAAAAAATATT
>CANQFI010000090.1 GCA_947598455.1 uncultured Bacilli bacterium
GGTAAAGAAAAAAGTGACGAATAATCACTTATCTTATCTTTTAATTGGTTTTATTATTTTATTTATATTTATACTATTAATCGTGTATATGATCAATAATCAATAAAATAAACATACTGTTTATTTTATTGATAAAGAATATTTATTTAAGGAATTTTTCTATGAGTTTTCAATGTTTACTATTTTTTTATTAATATCTAGTTTGCACAAGGAATTTAAATATAAAATAAGATAATGTAAATAAACTTTTTTCAAATAAGATCATTATATAAAAATATGATATAATTTTTATGAAAGTAGGGTTTTAGTTATGAATGAAAATAAAAATAACGATAATAATTTGAATCAATCAAATATTGATCAAATACCAGTGCAACAGGAACCATCGCAGATTAATATACAATATCAAAATAATAATCAAACTAATGGAGAACAAGCCACAAATTATGCAACACAAAATAATTCAACCAACAAGGATAGTAAAGTATTTGTTTCAATTGTACTTGGCTCTGTATCGATGCTTTTAGCGTTGTATATTGCTATCTTTGCTTTACCAATAGCTATTGTTGGTCTTATTTTTGGTATATCAAGTAAAAGTAAAGGAAAAGAAAAAGTTGCTGCTATTATAGTAAATGCAATAAGTATTGTCTTATCTCTTTTAGTAACTTTTTTTGTAATTTTAATTTTTATAATTGGATCAGACATACTTTCTTCTTCTAATGATTATATAAACAATTCACATATTTATTATGGAGATGGATATAATTTACCATATGATGGAAAATGGAGAGAAGTATATGAAAAAGATAATTATAGTACTAAAAGATTGACTTATGGTGATGAAGAATTATATTTTTCACCTGTTGGTAAAAGTTCTCTTAGTGAATTAGAATCAGAACTATCTTGTGATGCAGAAACTTCTTCTTGTAGAGAAATTATTTATAGCAAATTCTATGAATATTGGGATAATAATTCTGATCAAAATCATCTATATGGTGGAAGTAATAATTTTGATATATTAAAAGATGATATTTATTACGCAACAATGAATTATGGTACTTCTGACACCTCAATAGATGGAAAAATGTATTTATTAATATCTAAAGATAATAATATTATTTTATCTTTTATTTCAAAAACAAGTAATTCAAATGAAGATGATAATATCATATTAGATTTATTAAAAAATATAAGTGTATATGAATACTATGATGGAAATACTGATAATAATGAGCTGGAAAGTGGTGATACATTAGGTGAATTAAATAATTGGAATATGTATGCTGATTTAAGAAAAGAAAATATTAGTCATAATAAAACAATTAATGGTGGCTGGAGAATATTAAATGATTCTGAAGTATATTGGGTATTTAAAAATAATGAATTTTGGTGGTATAAATCAGTAAATGATTTAAATGATAATTATTGGTATGGAACAACAGAAATTATTACAGGAAAAGATGGATTTAAAAAAGCTGGGTTAAGTGAAGATAAAATTGATACAATAATAAAGCAATCTAATGGTAATGTAACTGAAGATGATGTATATACAATAGTATGTACTCCTAAACAAATGATTAGTGCAGGGCAAGATCAATCTTCTATTAATATACCTGCTGATGTAGCTTGGACTTATATATGGGTTGTAGTTGATCATGGCATGGAAGGAATCGAAGCACAGGTATTAAATATGCAAGAATATGAAAATTCTTACTATGTTAAAATTAACGATTAAAAAGATATCTTTTTTTTATTTTTCTAAAGCTTTAGTTAAGTTTATTCTTTCACACTTATTATTAGTTTCATTATAAATAAATCCATCACTAGAACACGTATTAATAATATCTGTAATATCTGTAATATTACATTTTGTACCATTAAGTTCACCTTTTTCACAGGTATAACCATCTTGAATATTAGTTATTTTATAGCATTTACCATTTATTTCTTCTGTGTCAGTTGGACAAGTAGTAGTTAATATAAAATCAGTTTGAGATGTTTCTTTATCATAATATACATCTAGTGCTTGATTATAATTTTTCCAAACTGTTATATAACATATTCCATCTTTTTCATATGCTTGATTAGATGAAGGAATTATATGACCATTTTCATAAACATTTATTGGTCCTTTATCTAAATCTGGTGGTAAAATGCAATTTCTGGTTTCTATTTTATCATAAGCTTTATTACTAATACATTTATTATTATTTAAGGTAAATCCTTCTTCACACGTTGTAGCTTTTTTAGCGTCGATGATTTCATTTTTTATACATTTGCCTTCTATCATTTGATAGCCATCATCACAAACTTGAATAGCATCTTCTGTCATTGCTATTTCACAATTATTTCCCTTTAAAATTCCTTCTTCACAATAATAATTTTTTTCAACTGCCTTTTCTTCATTTTTGCTTTTACAACCTGTTATAGATATAATCAAAATCCCCATAAGTAAAAAAGCTATTACTTTTTTCATTTTATAGTACTCCTTATTTGCTTATTATAATTTTACTACTTTTTAATGTCAATATTGATATTTATTTAATAATATTTTATTATTTATAATTTATTTATATTATTTTTTATGACATTATATGATAAAAATTTATTTTATAATAATATAACTAATTGATTAAGTTATGAATAAAGAAAATTTATATGCTTAAAAAACTATTATTTTTGAATTTATTAAAATTGTAAAATGCGAAATAGCTGTTTATGGACAATGCATATATAATTTAGACCATAATGAATATTGTAATGCCACAGGCTTTAAAAAGATTTGCAATTGAAGTTGAATAATATAGTGAAAAAAGTAACAAATCTATAGATATATTTCGTAAAAATAATATGAAATAAAATAAAAAGAAAAAACCTCAATAATTTTTTAATATTATTGAGATTTTAATTATGTTACTTTAATTTTATAATAAATCTAGTTTTAATTTATTATTTTTAGCAAATATTACAACCAATATCTTTATGATTTAGGTTTTTATATAAAGCATAAGTTAAACATTTCAATCCGCCATGACACATTTCAGCATATTCACATTCAGAACAATCATCGGGGATTTTTTTCTTTCTTAGTTCTTTTAAAATTTTGCTATTTTCATATAAATCGTACATATTATTTTTACATAAATTACCAACTACTATTGGCATTCTCCTACAAGGAACAAGATCACCATTTTCCATAACTGTTAATAAAGTATCTCCTGCTGTACAACCATAAGCAAAATCATTAGTCATTTGAAATTGTAAAGCTCTATACATTGAAATGGTTGTATTATTGTTTTTTATTTTTTTTAATTTTGTTCTTTCCTTACTCATAATTGATAAATATTCTCTAGTTTGTTCATAGTTTAAAGTCAAATTTTTATCTTCAGAATCACCTAATGGTATGTATCTATCTGACCATACATTGTTAACATCATACTTTCTGGCATATTTAACTACTTTTGGAAATTCTTTATAATTTAATCTAGTAGCTGTAAAAGAAATAGAGGTAAAAATATCTTGTTTTCTTAAATTTATAATTCCTTTAGCTATTTTTTCATAAGTACCTTTACCTCTAATATAATCATTAATCTTTTTGCCACCTTCTAAACTTACTTGAACATAATATGGATTATAGCTTTTAATTCTTTTAGCTATTTCGTCAGTAATTAGAGTGCCATTAGTAAGTATAGAAAAACTAATTAAGTCCTGATCTTCTTTAATAAGATCTAAAATTTTAAATAAATGAGGATTACATAATGGTTCTCCACCAGTAATATTTATGTGTCCTTTCATTTTTAATTTTATTAATAAGTCTTTAAATTGATTATATATATTGACTAGCTCTTCATATTTTAATTGTATTGGTTTGTGAGATTCTTGATAACAATGTAAACATTTCAAATTACAATTTTCACTTAAATGCCATTGTAAGACAAATCTTTTTACCAAGAGCCACCACCGCCACAAGATGAACATCCACCACCACATGAAGAACATCCTCCGCCACAAGATGAGCATCCACTAGAACTACTACTTGAATGAACTGGTTCAGGGAAATACACATTATCATATAAACAATAATAAGAATAGTCACTTCCATAGTTAAATGTTCCCATATCCATTTCTGGAACAGGAATATTTTCAAATTTCTTTATCCACTTTTTAGAAATATTCATAGCATAAGTATATGGAAGAATATTATAAAAATAATTTGGATTTTCAGCTACTAATGCTTCTAATCTTGATTTTTCTGCTGTAATTAAGAAATTTCTAAATCCTTTTACTCTAGCCGTAATATATTCACCATATTCAGTTTTTCTTTTCATAAATATCGTAAAGAATAAATTTATAAAATTACATATAAATGCTAAATAATATAAAATACGCCAATTAGGATCTAAGTCTTCTACATATTTATAAGAGATTATACTCAAAACTAAAATAACTATATTTCTAATAATTGCTCCACAAATTTGTTTTGATGCTTTACTATCATACACTTTATCTTTAAAACTATTTTTTAATTCTGTTGTTATTTCATCAAATGTATGATAAAAAGTTTTATGTTTATTCAAAATTATGACATCTTCATTTTCAAACAATCTATCATAGACAATTTTTTCCATTTTGGATAAAGCTGGTAATTTTGACATTTCATTATCATAAAGTTTCATATTTTTATTATATCGTTCTACTTCTTTATCATATTCTGCTTTTTTCTTATCTATATCATTTAGTCTAGTTTCTTCATTATCATTGATAATTTCTATATATCCTTCAGTTACTAGCTTATCTTTAACTGCTAAAAATTTATCTATATTTGATTTTAATAATTTAGTATCTCCATTTTTAAATAAATAAGTCATCATAGTATTTTCTAAATTATTTAAATTTTTATCAGCATTTTTAATCTTTTTTATTTCTATTTCTCGTTTTGGTAATGTTTTAAGAAAATCTTCTAATTTCTTGGGTTTAGCATATAAATTAGTTATTTGAATATTGTTTTTTTTGTCTTTTAAGTCATCTATTTTTATGTAGCCTTTACTCGCCAATTGAATAATAAGAGCTATTGTAAACTTCTTACTTTCTTGTTTTTTACTAAAAATATAGCCGATTTCTGCAGAGTTTAAATTATCTGGTGGATAAAATTCAACTGTTTCGGCTTTTTTAGGATGATCTTTACCATATTTAATCCACTTGTATATAGTCCATCCGGTTAAAATAAATATTATTATTGAAATAAAGAAAGAACCCCAACCATAATTCCAACTACCACCTACAAAATAACCTTCTGGTAATTCTATATCTACTGTTAGAGATTTTTTTAATGGTTTATAATATAAATCAAAATTTTCTGTGTTGCAAGTTCCATCCTCATTTTGTCGCCATTCATCACTACAATAATCTTTTAATTGTTTTTGATAGTTTTTCTCTTCATTAAATGTAGCATATAAAGTGTTTCCTTTTATTGAATAATCAACAACATCAGTAACATCATATTCTCTAAATTTATCAGTAAAAAATTTGATATTATCGTTTTCAATATCTTTAGGCATAATTACTTCAAGTGATGCATTCTTTATTTCAGTACCCCAATAATCACCATACGCATGAAATATAAATTCATCAAAACCTTTATAGGGATCTTTACCCATATCATACGTATATTTAATTACATAAGTTTTTTCTCCCTCATCTACATAAGTATTAGCACTTCCAATTTTAATTCTTGCTTTTTTTTTAACAGTATCTAAACTATATGGATCTCCAACTGCACGATAATCATATATTTTGGCTTTTCTTTTTATGGTAGAGCCATTTTTATCAGTATATTGTAACCATAAAGGAGTGAAATTATATATTCCATGATGGTAAGAGTCATACCAATCAACTGTTATATTTTCAGTAACATCAATCTTATTGTCTTCTTTTACATCTAACAAAACGTTATAAGAAGAAATTGTAAAGCCATCTGCTAACGTTGTAGTTTCAGAGTCATTATCAAAAATAGCTTCAAAAACTGATGAAATAAGTACTAAAATCATAAATATTAAGTAACCCTTCCAACAGATATCAAATATTTTATCTATAAATTTTGTTAATTTATTAGATTTTTTTGCCATTACATTTTCACCTTGACACTGGCTCTTTCTGTTTCTGATGTTTCAAACATAGTTTTAGATTTATAACCTAATATTTTAGCAACAATATTACTTGGTATCATTTCAACTTTATTATTATAATTTTTAACTACTGCATTATAATATTTTCTTGATTGAGCAATTTCGTCTTCTATTTCACTTAATGATTGTTGTAAACTTAAAAAATTTGTATTAGCTTTTAAATCAGGATAAGCTTCAGCTAAAGCCATCAATTTAGTAATTCCTTCTGTTATTTGTTTATTAGTTTTAATTTTTTGTTCATCAGATAAATTATCATAAGATTTAACACTATTACGCATATCTACTATTTCTTTTAAAGTTTCTTTTTCATGCTTTGCATAGCCTTCTACTACTTCAACAATGTTAGGAATTAAATCCCATCTTTTTTTCAAATACACATCCATAGTTGAAAAACCTTCTTTTGTTTCATTATTTAGTTTAACTAGTTTGTTGTAAGTTATTGCAACATATAGTATACATAATACAATTATTACTGCTATTACAATAACAATCCAAAATAAATTTTCCATATAAACATCTCCTCTTCTATGA
>CANQFI010000091.1 GCA_947598455.1 uncultured Bacilli bacterium
TTTTTCGTAGGCAACCATCATTAATGTAGATAAAAGCATAGTACCTTGGGTAGAACGAATTTCTTCAGCAAATTCTTGCATGTCTTTCAATCCTTCTTCACCAGGATCCTTATCTGAATACTTAGTATTCCAGGTATTTTTATTATATTCACTACTATATGTTCCTGGTTGTAAACCATCACTTAACGTGCCATCTCCATATCCTACTTGTTCAAATGTTTCAGTACCACCTTTATTTATAATATGCATATACATATTCCAATCGGATGAATTTTTTATAGCTGACTCATGAAATACATTAGTGTAAGAAGCAAATTTGGTACCTCTATCATTTGTAAATCCCCTATCTTTTAGAATAGGATTGGAATAGGTACCTTGTAACATATCGGTTGCAGCACCATCTGTTAACATAACAATGTTTGGTAAATATTCAAATGTATATCCACCAACTTTGACCGTTTTGTTACCTTTTAATAATTCTTGAAAAGCTACATGAAAGCCGGCTTGAATATTAGTTGTACCAGTTCTATAAACGTCATATCTTTCTATACCTTCTTTATTTTCATATGATGAATCTACATTAAATTTTGTATTAACATACATTTTATCAACATACATATAACCACTAGAAGTATTAACATTATTTTGGTTTGAATCTGTAATTGGCTTATTTGGTATATCAGGATTTTTTGATGATTCGGAATTTTCAGAAATATTAGATTTTATATTCCAACCACCTTGTAAATATTGGTATGGTTTATCCTGGCTGTCACTTATAGGATAATGGCCCATAGGAACTATTACTTTAGCTGTATTTGCACTTTCTTTTTCTGATAATTTATTATTATAATAGCTTGATTCTCCATCACCAAATAAGACAACAGCTATTTCACTATATTGACTAGCGCGCATTAATTTATCAATAGCTTTATTTGTAGCTTCTACTGTTTTAGCAATACGTGTTTTATTCCATTCTTTATTATTTGAATACATAGAAGCTGAATTATCAATAACAATTACTGTTTTTGTTGGAGGTAAGCCTATCCATTCTTGACTACTACCTAAAATTGAAAAAACATGTAAGAAATCACTATTATTAGTTATAGTTCCATTATAACCATCTGTTTCATTATCTAAAGATATGTTTCCTGTAAATACTGATTTATCTGACCAGATACGACCTGCATATCTTGAACCATTTTTTTCACTTATTAAAGCATCTTGATATGTATCAGTTGTATCAAGATCAACTTCATAGGTACTATTCCTTAATTTACTACTAACTGCTAAAATTGTTGGAGAAAATAGGAAAATAATTTGTGAAATACACAATATCATACATATTGATTTATATATTTTTCTTTTTAATTTATTTTTTGTTATATTAATTATTTTCTTCTTCATCATTTCCACTCCTATTAATGTTATTTTCTAACAACTCCTTTTTAAATTAATTAATATTGAAATTTTAATTTTTTAAAATATTTTTTTCTAATAAATAAAACTAATAACAAAATAGAATTAATAGTAAAAACTATTATCAAGAAAATTATTATATCATTGGTATTAGGATTATCTATAAGTTTATATGTTAATAAGCCATTATTACCTAAATAAATATCAAAAATAACATCTGAACCCTCTGTACTTAAATCATCAGCAATTATTGGTAGGTAATAACTTGTTGAAGTACCAGTTTTATTCTCGTCTTTTAATAAAATGCTTTGATGTAAATCTCCTATTCTTAAGCCACCAATCTTAGTAGCTAAAACCCAATTTGCATCGGCTTGTTTATCACTTGGTATTGTTTCATTATAATTGTAAGTTTCACTATTTTTACCATTGGCATCATACCAGCATAGGAAATCTCCTTTAGGTAATTTGCCATCTAATAAGCCTGACCCAAACTCTGTTCCTTTACGTGAAACTATATATTGTACCATTTTACCTTTACCATCATTTGTTGGCATATAATATTCAGCAACTATATAATAATAACTATCACCATTATATTGGGATTTATTTTCATATGTAACGACGTCTGTTTCTAAAGTTATTACATCGCCCTCTTTAAGACCATTAGATAATTTATTTTGAGCTTCGGCTATACTACTTAATTCACCATAATATGTATGACCTTCAAAATTTTTGGCCTCATCTTCTGTTAATTCTTTTAATTCACCATTTTCTACTTTATATGCTTTGGTATATAATTTTAAATTTTTTTGAAATATATAATATCTATTTAGAATACTAGGTGAAGCACTTAAAAAAGCATCTCCTTTAGTTCTAGCACCATCTTGAGTATCGGCAGTATATCCATCATATAATGTGTTACTATAATAATTAGAATTAAAATATAAAATACCATCTTTAGTATTTTTTTCTAAATATTCTTTACTTATTACATTTGTATCAATGTCTTTTTTATTTTTAGTTAAAACATTTTCACTAACACCTACTTCATAAAATAATCTTAATGGAGTTGAATCTTTTTTGTTGGCAACATTTGTCTGATAAGATTTAATGCTACCATCTGGATTAATTGTTAATGTAACTACTTGAAGTGGTAATGCTAAAGCTGGAATAGCAAAATGTAATTCTTGGTCATTTTCTAGTGGACCTGAATTTGTTTTAGTATCAACATATATCTTAAAGTCACTAATTTTAAAATGAACATTAGAAGGATAATTACCTGATTCATTAATTATCTTATAACCACCATTAATAACTTCATTATGACCCTTATTATCTATTTCATAATACTGCCTTGTATAATCATACTTACTTGGTTTAGTATTATATTCTATTTGTTCTCCATTTTCGTTAACAACATATTTCAAGTCAGTTTTTTTAACATCATATAATTCACCAAATAATAGTAAATTTTTAACATCTTTTACTTCCATGTACTTACCTATTGGATCGGTATAATTTAAGTAATCTGCATCAGAAAAATTATCATGTATTGGTGTAAAAGCTGGCTGCATAATATCTTTAACTACTATATCGAAAACACCTTCTATACTATCTGTACTAGATGATGAAGAAGAAAAAGCATAATAGGCAGCTGTTTCGTAGTTAAAACTAAGCTTTGTTAAATCAATACTAGGATCAGCTGTTGTTGTAGGAATAAAGAAATCTTCACCTATTTTTTGCTCGTTATATACTCGCCAAAAAGCTTGATGACTAGGATTAGGATATATTCCAGCACTAAAATCTTTACCATAATAGGAAGAGCTAGGGCTACAGTCATAACCATGCACTACTTTTTCACTATAACTCTCTTGTCCTAACTCGCCATTAAAATAATATTCATTTTTTCTATAGGTTTTGATTTTATTTCTTATAGAATTACTATAAAAATTATAACCACCATTTATCCTACGATATGTTGTAATTCCATTAGTTTGATTCCATGTTGCAAAAGTACCATTTGAAAAGTTATCCCATGCTTTCATAGCCAACAAAATACCTTCAATAGTTTTATCACCAACTGTATCATCATCATAAAAAGTATTATTTATATCTGATGATTCGCTTAAAAGATAACCTTTTTGCTTTAAAAATTGTTTATTAAAATATTTACTAGGATTCATCATAAAGGGATTAGTTGTAATACTATTTCCTTCATTTTTATCACCAGTATTTTTAAAACCAGCTTTAAAGCCTTCTTCATCTGGATTGTCCATATCAACACTTACTGTATATATATTCCAATCGTCTTCAACATTATAGGCATTTTTTACAGCCTGTTTATAGTATGCTGCTGTTAATAGATATGTAAAAACAAAATAAGCTTCACTTTCACGATAAGTATTAGCTAATTTCTGCATCGCAACTAAACTATCTCCTGTAGGACGTGTTGATTCAAATTCCTCACCATCTTTACTAATATAAGTATAGCTTTCAAATGAAGGTAATTCACCTGATTTTAAATTTGCACTAAATATAGATTCATAATATACTTCATCGTTTTTAGCAAGAGTTTCGTCGGTTAAGTCGCCTTTAAAATCACTACCATCATTATTTTTTACAGCAAGGAATTGATTCCAGCCAGCATTAGTATGATCTCCATCTTTTAAGCCCCTAGAATCATTTCTACCAATAAAAGATGTGCCATCATAGCTAAAATCATTTAAAAATCCCATTCTACTATTAATATAACCATTTTCATCAGTACTAGGATTTAGCCAATTATTAAGAGCGTCAGTAGCTTCGCCGTCAGTTAGTATAACAAGTGCTGGAATACAATTATATACATTCCCAGCAACTTTGAAAGTTGTTTCTGTATTTAATAATTCTTGCATTCCTTGATAAACTCCTGCTTGAATATTAGTTGTACCATTTGAATAGGCTGTATATTTTTTATCACCACAATTATTCCAACCATCCCAATTTTTATTTTTATTATACCAACTATAATTTTGATTTTCAGTTTTGTCATTATTATTTAAACCAGCTAACTTATTATCAACAAATACCCAGCCGGAACCACTACTATCAGTATGGTTTAGCTCCTCAGTTAATAATTCATCTGATTTTTTCCATCCAGCTTTTAGATATTCAAGTGGTGTTCCATTAGAACTAACTTGATAATGTTTCATTGGCAAAATAGTTACGGCTGTATCATTTCCATGAAATAAATAAATATTATTAGAATCATCATCAAGATCATTTGAATTAGGGCCATCACCAAATAAAACAACTGATATTTCGTTATATCGACTCGCACGCATTAATTTATCAATAGCTTTGTTTGTTGATTCTATAGTTTTAGCAATTCGTGTTTCATTCCATTCTTTATTATTTGAATACATAGAACCTGAATTATCGATAACAATTACTGTTTTTGTTGGAGGCAAACCAACATAAGCCTGACTACTACCTAAAGCTGAAAAAACATGTAAAAAATCACTATTATTATTTATAATTCCATCATAGCCATCTGTTTCATTATCTAAAGATATATTTCCTGTAAATACTGATTTATCTGACCAAATACGACCGGCATATCTTGAGCCATTTGTATCATTAATTAGAGCCTCACGGTAAGTATCTGTTGTGTCATTATCAGCAATTGACACACTATTATTAAGACTACTAGCTGCAACTAACACCATAGGTACAAATAAAGATATTAAGAGATTAAAACACAAAAGCAGACATATTATATTACCTATTTTTTGTTTTAAAAAGTGAATAATTTTTTTACTTACTTCTACCATTTATCACACCTCTATTATCCTTAAAAATTATACCCCCCCCGGTCAATATTTGTCAATATGTTAATAATTATGCACTGGTAAACTTAAAGTGCACTGGTAAACTTAAAGTAGACAATGAGAGGGGTATGTAGACAATTGATTATTTTATTTATACAATTATATAAAAAAAAGATAAGTTATTTCTTATCTTCGTTATATATAGGCAACTTAAATTTAATTGTTAAACCATGATCATTAAAAGCTTTAATAGTTCCATTATGAACTTCAATAAACTCTTTACATATAGATAAACCTAAGCCAGATATTTTTCTGGAAGCATCCGTTGTGAAAAAAGGATCAAATAACTTATCAATAATTTTTTCATCAACACCTGGTCCGTTATCAGCAATCGTAAATTCAATAAAATTATTTTTCTTTAAAATTGAAATATTAATAAGACCATTTTCAGGAACAAATTTAGTACTATTAGATATAATATTGGAAAAAACACGTTTAATTTTTAAAACATCAATATTTATTTTAGCATTTTTACAATTAGTTGTAATATTAAATTCGATATTTTTATTATTTAATTCGATCTTATAATCTTCATTTAATTCATGAATAAGATCTTTAATACTGATGACTACAAAATTAATTTTCTGATTATCATAATTAACTAGATAATCATCAAAAGTTGCTAATATATCTTTAATATGTAAAGCTTTTTCATGAACTTTAGTACTATATTCTTTAATTTCTTTTTTTGATAAATTATCTTCCATTAAAGAAGAATAACCAATAATTGATGTAAGAGGAGTTTTTATATCATGAGATATACTAGC
>CANQFI010000092.1 GCA_947598455.1 uncultured Bacilli bacterium
TCTAGTAATTTAATTTTATCATTTTTAAAAATCAATAACAACATAATGAAGCTAGAAATCAAGAACTATATAATGTTGGACAAAAAAATATTAATATATTATAATAAAAAAGAATTAATGGAGTGAGTTATAATGAAAAAAATAATGGAATTATTAAAAAATCCAAAAATATATATAAAAATACTTATTATATTTTGTTTACTTATTTCATATGGAGTAATTTTTTTTGAACTATATACAAGTGATAAACTACCATCTAATAGAATCATTAATTTATTTATTATTATTTCTATTATAACTATAATATTTACAATTGGAATATTATTATATATTAAAAAAGCGAAAACTATTGAAATACATAAATTATTTTTTATTGTGACACTGACATTTGGCATAATATATATGGTATTCATTCCTGTTATGTTAGGAACAGATGAGCTACCACATTTTTTAAGGCCATATCAAATAGCAAATGGTGATTTAATTATAGAACATCCTGAAAACAATGATACTACAATACCAACCGATTTAATGGAATTTATAAGTCTGCCAAAAACAAAAGACAGATATACCAAAAAATATTTATTTGAAAAAGTAGATTATAATAAAACAACAAATATTTGGTATGGTAATGTTACGTCAATGCCAGCATCACCAATAACATATATGCCACAAATTATTGGATTTAAAATAGCCAAATTATTAGATTTTAGTCCATTTTTTACATTATTAATTGTAAGATTTATGAATTTAATTGTATGGACAATTATAATGACAATAGTTATAAAAATAATTCCATTTTTCAAAAAATCACTATTTGTATTATTTACTGCTCCAGCAACTCTATCATTAGTAAGTACTTGTAGTTACGATGCTTTTTCATCATCATTTATTCTTTTATTTATAGCATACATTCTAAAAATAAAAATAGATAACAAAGAAATTACAACAAAACAAAAAGTTAATTTAATCGTAATAAGCCTATTATTTTGTACCTTTAAATTTTTCTATTTTATACTAGAATTTTTAATTTTATTAATTCCAGCAAAGCAATATAAAAATACTAAAAACAAAGTAATACACATATCGATCATGTTACTAATAAGCATATTAATAAATTTTTTATGGAACAAAATATCATATCCTATGAGTGTTGCTACAAATAGTCCATACATTAAAGACACAGTAATATTTATTTTAAAAAATCCAATAAAATATATTTTTATTTTTGCAACAACATTTATCAAAAACACATATTACTATTTATCAAATATAATTGCTGGTACCGAAATGTGCTATGGAACAGTACGTATAAATGATTTATTTATTATTTCTTACTTTGCACTATTTATATACATAGCAATAAAAGAAAATCAAAATCAAAAGTTTGAATTTAAAAAAATTGAAAAATATTTTATATCGTTTATTATACTTATAATATTTGGTCTAGTAGCTACTAGTTTATATGTTGGATGGACATCATCAGTTATCGGAGTAGGAGCAAACGAAATTGTTGGTATTCAATCAAGATATTTCTTTGTATTAATTCCACTAATATTAACACTATTTATAAATAATAAAAATAAGAAGAAAATAAAGAAAGAAAAGATTCAAATCGGGGGGGGTATACTAAATTATGTAATAATTCTTAATATGTTATTAATAATTGATGTTATGAAATCTCTGATTATAACCGTCATTTAAAAAGGAGCGAATAGAACAATGAAAAACAATAAAATATTAATAATCATTCCAGCCTATAATGAAGAAGAAAATATTGAAAAAACAGTAAATGAAATTGAAAAATACACTAAAAATAAAAAAATAAAAATTGATGTTATTGTAATAAATGATGGCTCAGCAGATAATACAGAGGAAATATTATGTAAAAACAACATTCCACATATTACACTAATTAACAATTTAGGAATAGGTGGTGCTGTCCAAACAGGATATAAATATGCTTATGAAAATAATTATGATATAGCAGTTCAATATGATGCAGATGGACAACATGATATAAAATATATAGAAGATATAATCAATCCAATAATAGATGAACAATATGATTGTGTAATTGGTTCAAGATTTATCGATAATAAATTAGAAGGTTTTAAATCAACTAAAACTAGAAGAATGGGAATTAATCTAATCTCAGCTGCCATTAAACTAAGAACTCATAAAAAAATTTATGATACAACATCTGGATTCAGAGCATCAGGAAAAGAAGTAATAAAATTATTTGCCAATAACTATCCAACTGAATATCCAGAACCGATTACTAATATGATTCTTTTAAAAGAAAAATTCACAGTTAAAGAAGTACCAGTAATAATGCGTGAAAGAGCAGCTGGTCAATCATCAATCAGAAGTTGGAAAAATATTTATTATATGGTTAATGTTTTATTATCTATATTATTAATATCTTACAAAGGAGGTAAAATAAATGAGTAATACATTGAGATTTTTTCTATTAATATTTTCATTATTCTTATTTATTTTAGTATCCGCAGTTTTAAAAAAAGGTAAAATACCTGTTAGATTTGCAACTCTTTGGTATATTCCATCAATAATAACGCTAATAATAGCATTAATTCCTAATGATTTATCAAGTTTTCTTACCTTTTTTGGCTTTGAAACACTATCAAATCTAATAATTGCTATCTTTATTGCTTTATTATTTTTTATAACTTTAATTCTAACTATTATTATATCTAATCAAAGAAAACTAATAAGATTATTAATTCAAGAAACATCAATGCTAAAGAGTAAAATTAACAATGAATAAAATAATAATTTTTCAAGGATATTATCTGCCATTCCTAGGTGGAATAGAAAGATATACCCAAAACCTAAGTAAAGAATTAATAAGACAAGGTTATGAAGTAACAATTGTATGTTCTAATCACGATAACTTACCTGATGAAGAAGAAACAGAAGGAATAAAAGTATATCGTCTTCCAGTTTATAACATATTTAAAAATAGATATCCAATTATAAAGAAAAATAAAAAATATAAAGAAATATGGCAAAAAATATCTAGTAACAATTATGATTTTATAATATGCCAAACAAGATTTCATTTAACTACATTAGAGGGTATTAAACTTAGTAAAGAAAAAAAATTACCAATAATTTGTTTAGATCATGGAAGTTCTCATTTCACCGTCAACAATAAAATATTAGATTTTCTAGGTGAAAAATATGAACATGCCTTAACAAATAAAGTTAAAAAAAGTATTAAAAACTTTTATGGTGTATCAAATAGATGTGTAGAATGGCTTAAGCATTTTAAAATTGAAGCAAGAGGCGTAATATATAATTCAATAGACGATAAAATATACGAAGAAAATAAAGATAAATTTTATCCAGTCAAAAAGAACAAAACAATAATAACTTATTCCGGTAGATTAATAAAAGAAAAAGGTTTATATTTATTATGTGCTGCTTTTGAAAGATTAAAAAAAGAATATAAAAATATAGAATTATATATTGCCGGAGATGGACCAATATATAATGATTTAGTAGAAAAATATGGTAAGAACGTTAATTTTCTAGGTAAATTAGCTTTTAATGACTTAATCTCATTATATAATTCTACAGATATATTTGTTTATCCATCAATGTATGCCGAAGGACTTCCAACATCAATATTAGAAGCCGGAATATTTAACTGTGCTGTAATAGCAACTGATAGAGGAGGAACCATTGAAGTAATTAATAATGGTGAAAACGGCATAATAATGGAAGAAAATGAAGAATCTCTTTATAATTCAATTAAAGAATTATTAGATAATAAAGATCTAATAAAAAAATATAAAGCCAATATTCATAAAACAATAATGAAAAACTTTACCTGGAAAGAAACAACTAAAAGATTAATAAAAGAAATAAAAAAAATAAAAGAAAAATAACTATATAGAAGAAACGAGGAAGACAAATGAAAAAGAAAAAAGCAATATCACAAAATAATTCCCAAAAACCTTCTAGTAATAACAAAAAAATTAAAGAAGAAAACAAGGAGAAAAAAGTAATGATTAAGTTTTTATTAGTAGCAGTATATTTAACATTAAGTGTATCAGGTTTAATATTATATAAATATGGAGCAAATAAATCATTTGAAATATCATTAGCAGGAAATGTATTTAGCATGAAGATAAGTTTAATATCCATTTTAGGTCTAGCATGTTATTTATTTAGTTTCTTACTATATATGATA
Source organism: uncultured Bacilli bacterium (assembly GCA_947598455.1). The sequence continues at coordinate 4,220 of CANQFI010000092.1, forward strand.
ATATTACCTAAGTTTAATATAAGTTATATAATGCCAATAACATCTGGAATAACATATATTGGAACATTTATTTTATCATATTTAGTATTAAACGAAAGACTAACAACTAATGGAATAATTGGTGCTGTTATAATACTATTCGGAATTATTATCATAAATATAAAATAGAAAAAGCAATTAGCATACTTAACATGCTTAATTGCTTTTTTATTATTTAAAAATTATATTGTATGTTATACTTAAACAAGGTGAAGTAAAATGCAGTATAAAATAACTAATACAATAAAATACTTATTATTAATATTATTGCTTTTTATTCCTTTTAGAGAAATATTAAGTCTATACTTAGGCAATTATATAAAAATAATATCTGATTTAATTGTTATAGTTATTTTTCTAATTAGTGTCTTTAATAAAAAAATAAAGTTAGAATTCAAAAAGATTGATATAATATTTATATTATTTTTAATAATTGGTTTTATAAGTACTATTTTTATTAATAAATATAATTTATCTACATATATTATCCAAATAAGAAGTATTGCTATATATTACATTTTATATTTTATTTTACGCAACTATAAATTCAAAAAAGATGATTTAAACTTATTTAATAATGCTTTAAAAATTATAGCTATAGTCTTATTTGTATTATCAATAACAGAAATAATTTTTAATAAAATGATTTTATTTCCAAAACAATGGGCTACTAGTATTAGATATGCTGATAATTATCTAAGAAGTTATAGTCTATTTAACAATCCAAATTCTTTTGCTATATTTACTTTATTTACTTATATATTTTTAAATGAATTTGATAATAAAAATAATTATCTAATAAACATTTTACTTACTGTTAGTATTCTACTTACAATGTCTAGAAGTACAATCTTATTCTTTGTAATTTACTTAGCATATAATTTTTTTAAAAAAAACTATCAAATAAAGAAAAAATTAATTCCTATCATATGTGGCATTATAGTAGCATTATCAGTTAATGTTTTAAAAAATGCTATTAATTATGATAATTCAAGACAAAATACTATTGATGATGAAATCGCCGAAGAATTAAAAGATGATTACCATAATACTGAAATAAGTGATTCTTTAATTGATCGCTTCGGAGAATTAAAAAGTAAAAATATTTTAAACAGTAGTTCTTACAATGGGCGAATATATAGTATTTTAAAAGGATTAGAAATATTTTTAGATCATCCTTTAATTGGTACTGGTTTTGGTTCTTATGGTTCCTCAGCTAGTTTCTTTACTACTTCTAAAATATACGAGCATTATGATATAAGAGAAGATTTCTACGCAGATAATGATTATATAAAAGTTTTAGTTGAAACAGGTCTAATAGGTTTTATAATATACATTTTATTCTGTTTATTATTAATACTAGAAAATAAAAAAAGTATTATTATAATCTTAATATTTTTAGGTTATGGCCTATTTATTAATAACTTTGAAACACAAGCTTTAACATTTTTATTTTACTTAATTATATCTATAAATTTTCAAAACACTAAGAGTATTGAAAAAAAATAGTCTAAAATGGATTTCAAAATCCATTTTTTATATTAAATAAATGTAAAAGAAATTTACTCAACTTTTCTTTTCTCTTAAAATATGATATAAATAAAACATAAATAAATACGAGGAGTACTTTTTTTATGAAAGAAAAAATAATAAATATCTTA
>CANQFI010000093.1 GCA_947598455.1 uncultured Bacilli bacterium
AATGGGATACATCACTATGGCCAGCCGCAGAATAAATTAATATATAATTGCATATGCAATTGTATATTTTTTTTCATGAGAAATAAATATTTTTACATTAGCAATATTTTTACAATATGGCTTGCCATTTTTTTTTATGAAAATAAAAAGGAGATGATGAATAATGACAAACTGTAAAATAATTGCTATTGCTAATCAAAAAGGTGGAGTCGGCAAAACAACTACAACATTAAATATGGGTGTAGCACTAGCAAAGGAAGGTAAAAAGTCTTATTAGTGGATGCTGATCCACAATCCGATTTGACAACTTGTATGGGATATTATAATACAGATGATATATTATCAGTAGATGATTTAATGCTAGAATGTATAAATGATGATGAAATAAAGACCAAAGAAGCAATTTTACATTCTAAAGAACAAGTTGATTTACTTCCTTTTAATTTGTCTTTATCTCAAGCATAAAAGCTTAAAGAATTAAGCAAAAATAAAACCTTAAAAAGTAATATAATAAATAGTATATTAGGAGTTCAAAAGCCAAATCAAATTAAAAAATATAAATTTGATTAGGATAAAATTAAAAAATATTTACCTAAAAATAAAAAATGTCTAAAGAGAGATAAATATAGTGGAGTACATTTTCCGTAAATCTCTCCTTACAAAACTATATATAACTACTAATAACTAATTAAATATAGATAATAAAGAAATTGTAGAAAGAATGGTATCATACAAAGCAAAAAAATATCATTGATTTTAAGTATTGCAGATTAAATCTTAATAGCTTTACTTCTTTTATTTATTTTCAATTATTTCCGAAGTGATAGTAAAGATAAAGAAGAAAAGAATAAGAATAAAGAGATTAGTGATAAAGAACAAGAAAAGTTAGATTAAAATTGATTGGATGGAAAAAATTATAGTAGATCTTAATAAAAAAATAGAGATGATGCTTTCAGAAAAAAGATGTAAACTTAATTATAATAGAGATTATGAATTATTAATAGATACTATTTTATTTGCGTAATGTACATACTAAAAGAATTAATGAAGTAACTAGTGTTTTATTTGGTAGATATATATGCCAAGCATAAGGATCAGAATGTAATAAATGTGCTTATCAGGATGATTGCTCTAATAAAAACTAAAATGATAGTGTTATAAAGAGAATATTAATAAATTATTTTTTGTTAATTAGTTGACATCGCATTATTACAAAGGGTATAATTTCACTTATAAGATAGTATAATAATTTGCTTTTAAATTTATATACATATTTTATAAACAAGGGCTGTGAAGATATGAAAAAATACGCGCACAAGGTTGTCAATAATATAAAGCACGCATTTAAAAAGAAACCTTTGCTTATAAAAACAATTTTTATTTTGGTTACAATTATAGCATTAAATTTATCTTTGTTATTTGTTGTTAGAACAAAGACCGTTGAAAATGCTTTAAAAAGACTTTTAGTAGCAGTTGATGTATATACAAATGCAGTTGAAAAAGTTGAGATGAATTCTGATGGATGGAAAGATAATAAACCTGGTTCTTGGCATATTGAAAAAAGCGCCCATTGGACAGGTGTAGATACAGCAGAAGTAGATATAACTTTAGATACAAAAGAGAAATTAGATATTTCAAATACTCATGTTATTAGAGATTTAATTTTAGTTATTGATTCATCTTTAAGTATGGAAAATGATAGTAAGTTGGACGTCGTTAAAGAACAAGCTAAAAAATTAGTTGATGCTTATTTATTTGATGAAAAGAACCATATGGCCTTAATTGAATTTAATGATGAAGCTGAAAGTCTACAATATTTTACAAAAGATAAAGAAACTTTAAAAAGTAGTATTGATGAAATAAATCCGGTAGGCAATACTAATTATAATGATGCTTTAAAAAAAGTAGGAGATACTTTAGCTAAATATGATATAGATACAGATATGGAAAGACCATATAAAAGTGTTTTAGTTCTTTTCTTAACAGATGGGGTTCCTTGTATTGATACACCTAATGAAGTTGCTACTTATGCTAAATTAAAAAGTACTTATTCATATATTCATATAAAAGGACTTCAATACGAAATGGGTGAACAAGTAACTTCTTATTTGGAAAGAATTAGTGATTCTCAAGAAGTAGCAACTAAAGAAACTTTAGGTGAAGTTTTCTTCGGTGCTACAATCGTTACAGAAAGATATAAAAGTTTTGTTATTACTGACTATATAAAAGATAAATATTTTTATATTAAATCAAAAGACGATATTAAAGTCGGTAAAGGAACAATTGAACTATTAGAAGAAAATGGTGGCCAAAAGGTCGTATGGGATTTGGGCGATGATCTAGCAAGCGGTACTGGATATAGAACAACTGAATCGCATGATTTATATATGAAAATTAATTTAACTTTAAAAGAAGAATATGCTAAAGATAATGATAGGGATTATTATCCAACCAATTCTAAATTATCTGTTTCTAGCCAATTACCAAATGAAAATGTCATAAATAAAGAAGATGACAAAACACCTGTCTTGAAAAGAATATATAATGTTATTTATGATCCAAATCTTCCTCCTAGCTGTAACACTCTTAAGAAAGAAGAAACTGAAACTCATTATGCTTTAGGTAATGTAACCAAAAAACAAGATCAACTTATATGTCAAGATTATTTATTTAAAGGTTGGGAAATAGTTGAGGATGATGTAACTCAAAAGAGTGAAGATATCTTTGTAATGCCAACTCATGATGTAAATATTAAAGGTGTTTGGTCAAAGTTATCTATTGTTAAAAAATTTGAAGGTACTATAGTTAAAAAGATAGATTTGTATGACCAAGTTAAATATGATGCCGAAGTTGGCAATATTGGTAGTACATATACAGGAGCAGTTACTGATACATTTGATAAAACTAAAGAAAATGAAAAAATATACTATTATACATCACCTGAAAAAAATAATATTGTCTTTGGTGGTTTTTGTTGGCAAATGATAAGAACTACCACAACTGGTGGTGTTAAAATCATATACAATGGTCCTTATACCGAAGAAAACAAATGTAATAATAAAGGCACCCAACAACAGTTAGAGAATAAAAGTTATTTTAACGAACAAAACATGTCACTAGCCTATGTTGGTTATATGTATAGTGACGTTTATGAAACAAAAGAAGTAAGTAAATCAAATATTTTAGATTCAACTTATTTTGGTAATAGTGTAGAATGGGATGGATCACAATATACATTAAAAGACTCAAAAGCCGGAATAGATGATAATCATCATTATAGTTGTGATAGTAACAATAATGAGAATGATACTTGTAAAAAAGTAAGATATTATACATATGAAACTACAAGTACTTCTCCTACTTATGAATATATTGTCTTAGAAAATGGTGATACCATCGAAAAAGCTTTAGTTAAAATGATTGGTTATGAGGAAGGATATACTAAAGATGTAATAAACGAAAATTTGAATAAGAATGATTCAATAATTAAAAAAGCTATTGATGAATGGTATGCGCAAAATATTTCTAATGATTATGGTGCATATATAGAAGATGTTGTATATTGTAACAATAGAAAAATTACTGATATAGGATCATTTAATCCCAATGGTGGTAGTTTAAAAACTAATCCTACAATTAAAACATCTTCTTCTGATAAAGTAATTGATTTTACTTGTCCTTTAGTTAGTGATAGATTTAGCATAAGTAATGAACACGCTAAATTAACATATCCAGTTGGTTTATTAACTTCTTCCGAAGCTTTAGCTATGGATAAAACTTTTCTTACCACTGGAGAAATATATTTTATTAATAATCCAACCGGAATTGCCTTTGGTCGAGTTATGAATTCTTTTATTAGCAAAGATGGTCAAATTAATGGTTCCAATCAACAACATGAATATGGCGTTCGACCAGTCATCTCATTAAAAACTGGTGTCAAGTATAAAAATGGTACTGGCACAATATTTGATCCTTACATAATAGATACTACACAATAGTAATAATTAAATCATAAGAAAGATGTAAACTTAATTATAATAGAGATTATGAATTATTAATAGATACTATTTTATTTGCGTAATGTACATACTAAAAGAATTAATGAAGTAACTAGTGTTTTATTTGGTAGATATATATGCCAAGCATAAGGATCAGAATGTAATAAATGTGCTTATCAGGATGATTGCTCTAATAAAAACTAAAATGATAGTGTTATAAAGAGAATATTAATAAATTATTTTTTGTTAATTAGTTGACATCGCATTATTACAAAGGGTATAATTTCACTTATAAGATAGTATAATAATTTGCTTTTAAATTTATATACATATTTTATAAACAAGGGCTGTGAAGATATGAAAAAATACGCGCACAAGGTTGTCAATAATATAAAGCACGCATTTAAAAAGAAACCTTTGCTTATAAAAACAATTTTTATTTTGGTTACAATTATAGCATTAAATTTATCTTTGTTATTTGTTGTTAGAACAAAGACCGTTGAAAATGCTTTAAAAAGACTTTTAGTAGCAGTTGATGTATATACAAATGCAGTTGAAAAAGTTGAGATGAATTCTGATGGATGGAAAGATAATAAACCTGGTTCTTGGCATATTGAAAAAAGCGCCCATTGGACAGGTGTAGATACAGCAGAAGTAGATATAACTTTAGATACAAAAGAGAAATTAGATATTTCAAATACTCATGTTATTAGAGATTTAATTTTAGTTATTGATTCATCTTTAAGTATGGAAAATGATAGTAAGTTGGACGTCGTTAAAGAACAAGCTAAAAAATTAGTTGATGCTTATTTATTTGATGAAAAGAACCATATGGCCTTAATTGAATTTAATGATGAAGCTGAAAGTCTACAATATTTTACAAAAGATAAAGAAACTTTAAAAAGTAGTATTGATGAAATAAATCCGGTAGGCAATACTAATTATAATGATGCTTTGAAAAAAGTAGGAGAAACTTTAGCTAGATATGATATAGATACAGATATGGAAAGACCATATAAGAGTGTTTTAGTTCTTTTCTTAACAGATGGGGTTCCTTGTGTTGATACACCTAATGAAGTTGCTACTTATGCTAAATTAAAAAGTACTTATTCATATATTCATATAAAAGGAATTCAGTATGAAATGGGTGAAAAGATTACTCCTTATTTAGAGAGAATTACTGATTCACAAAATATAGCTACTAAAGAAACTTTAGGACAAATTTTCTTTGGTGCTACAATCGTTACAGAAAGATATAAAAGTTTTGTTATTACTGACTATATAAAAAGCAAATATTTTTATATAAAATCTAAAGAGGATATAGAAGTTGGAAGAGGAACTGTTGAATTATTAGAAGAAGATGATGGTAGTCAGAGAGTTGTTTGGGATTTAGGAACAGATTTAATGACTGGACTTGGTTATTGGGAAACCGGTTCTAACGATTTGGAAATAAAAATTGGTTTAACTTTAAAAGATGAATATGCTGATGATAATGAAAAGGATTTTTATCCAACTAACTCTAAAGTAACTGTTTCTAGCCAATTACCGAATGAAGATATTTTGAATAAGGAAGATGAAATAACACCAGTTTTAAAGAGAATTTATGATGTTATATATGATACAAATCCTCCTGAAAGTTGTAAGAATCTTAAAGAAGTCAAAAAAGAATCTCATTATGCGTTAGGTACAGTAACTAAGAAACAAGAACAACTTGTATGTCAAGATTATTTATTTAAAGGTTGGGAAATAGTTGAAGATGATGTTAGAAGAAAAAGTGAAGATGTCTTTGTAATGCCAACACATGATGTAAATGTTAGAGGTGTATGGGCTAATATGGCTATTTCTAAAGATTTTGATGGCAAAATAGTTAAGAAAATAGACTTATACGACCAAGTTAGATATGATGCGGAA
>CANQFI010000094.1 GCA_947598455.1 uncultured Bacilli bacterium
ATTTATCATACATAAAATCACTCCTAATATAACTTATGATTAATTTTAAAATTAGTTATTAATAAATATTAAATTTTTATAATTAAATTCCCACTCACTATATTCGACTAATTTAACTTCTCCTTGATTTATATTATATTTATATAACGTATTATTTACCAGGTAATAAACATCATCTTTATTATAGTAAACTATTTGTTTTATTTTATTATTAGAAACTCTTATCCTATCACTTTTATTCCAATAATATAAATAAAGTATATCATCGTCCACTACATAATTATAATTAGTTTTATATGTAAAAGAAGTATTATTAGCTACTAAAGCTTTAATATTAATTTTTTCTTCTTCACCATTTTTATAAATAACACCATTTTTATTTTTAGAAGCTAAAATACGCATTTTTTTCTTATGAGGAGCTAATTCATATTCAATACCATTCTTTTTATCTACTAAATAAATAGATTTATCATTAATACCTAAAATATAACTATCATATGAAATAGTATATTTTAAATTCCATGTATCTACTTTTAAATCATCTAAATTAATTATATATAATTTATTAAAATCATATTCTTGTTCATAATCTGGTACTACTAAGTAATTATTTATCTTCGTTGCTAAAGGTATGTCATAGATATCTTTATCAAATAATTTAATAAATTCTACATCTTCGCCATTTAAATAATTAAACCCTTTATAATCCCAAATTAATATATTATTGTTAGTATTATATATTTTATAATTTTTATAATTAATATTTTTATCTGAAGGTTTATCATAATACTCATCTAGTTCATTTTGTAAATCATCAGGTATTAAATAAAAGGAAATTTGTTGATCTTCATAACTACAAAGAGGCATTGTATTTATCTCATCACTTTCTATTTCTAAACACACATAACCATTTTGTTCATAGTTTTTTACATCAGTTATTAATTTCTTATCTTTTTGATAAGGAGTTTCACTTATAAAAGTATATTTCATACCATTATAAGTTATTTCATAATAATATATTTTCTCATTTTTATCATAATTTTCATTAATGGCATAATCGCCAACATTATATTCCAAACTATAAGATTTAGAACGTAACAATGATATTATAAAAATTATTAGTGCTACTAAAGCAATTAAGATTAAAATTAGAACGATTTTAGCACTCTTTTTTAATCTATATTTTTTCATTTTTATATCTCCAATTATTCTTCAGGTATCCTATTATAAATGCCGTATTTTTTCTTTTCATTCATCATATATTCCGTAATAGATGTTTCAACCTCTGGAAGACAATTCTTATCTAAATTTGTAATAACTACTACTTCTTTTACTGTATCAATAGTTATTTTTCCAAAAAGTAAACCTCTAAATACTTGCATATCATTATACAAATCTGGTGTAATAGAATTTAATGAATATCCATAAAGAACATGATCTTGTCCAATCAAGATTCTCTTATTTGTTAAACAAATAACACAAGTAGAAAAGACATCCAACATATCATCATTTTTTTGACCAGCAAACGTATAAATAGGTTCTTCTCCTGGATTTAAATGTTGTTCAACAACTTTAGCATGTTTTCTAAGCCTCCACCATGTAATAGTTCTTGGATATTTAGCTTTAAACATACATACTTGATCATAAACTTTTCCCATTTTTTATTCACCAATTCCTTCTTCAAATATATTTAAATATTCATTTTCAAAAGTAGTTATCGACAATATTTTATCATCTCTTACAGTCATAATATAATTACTACCCAACTCTTTAAATCTATCATCTATTTCATAAAATGCAATTTCATTTTTATTAGAAAGTTTACTAGTTTCTAATAAATATATATTAATTCTTCTATAAAAAGCAATTTTATTTATAGTTTGTAAAAACTTACTATATGTATTTGATGAATTATCAATAACTGCAATTGTTCGTAACCTATCTTCTTTTAAATACGTTTTAAATTTACTATAGTTTATACTTTTATAATATTTTTTATTAACATCATATGTTCCTTCTACTTTCTCATAAACATATTCTTCATTTACTATAATATCTTCTTTTGTAGTTTTATTCTTATTTATAAAATAAATGTTAGAAATAATTAGTAAAACGATTATTATTGTTAAGATAATACAAAGTATTTTACTTTTATTTGACTTCAACACCTTAACCACCCTCTACTTATGTTTATTTTATAATGATTTCCTTTTTATTGCAATAAAAAGGAAACTATTATCTAGTTTCCCATCGTAAGTATTATAATTGCAATACCTATGCCTATTCCACAAATTAAACCAACTAATGCTATCAAAATAGAAGATATTGTAAAACCACCACTATCTTTTTCAGATTCAATAGTTAATTTAACATCATCTTTATCTTTAGTATCTTTCTTCTTACTCTTCTCTATTACATCTTTATGATCTTTTGGATTAATAGGGTATTTTTTCTGAATTAAATCTAACTTTGTAGTAACCCTAACATTAAGGCTTTGTGTTGCCATTGTTCTTTCAACTTTATTTGCTCTTTGACTCTTTTCTTTCTTAGCCTCCATTTCTTCATAGCTTTTGGCAACTTTTTCTAAATTATTTAGAATTAAATCTTCTAAAGATGAAGCATGTGTAATATCTGTATTATTATAAATTATTCTTCCAATAGCATCTGTATATAATTTTTTAGCATCAGTAATAGCTTCTGTTAACTTATTTATATCTTTTTGATACTTCTTAAATAAAACTTCTAATAAAGCATTACGATCAATATATTTATTATTTAAAACATATTCATTTTCCCCTATTAAATTATCTTTATTTAGATTATTAGATATTGAAATAGGAGCAAAATAAGCATCAAACCAAAATGGTTTTCCATTATCATTAACTTTACTTATTAAATAATAATCAAATCCACGATACCTTTTGCCTATAATATAATCAAATAAAATCATTCTTAAATAATTTTTTCTAATTGCTTTACCCAATCTAGTATCAATAGTTTTTCCTAATTGTAGCTCAATTGTTTTATTTAAAGAATATATACCTAAATCTATTATATCTTCAATTTGTTCATGATCAGTAATACAACTTTCCTTAGAACCCGTTGGATATTTAAATATTTTATCTACCCATATAGCTTCTTCTGCATCGACTTCTTTAGCATTAATTGCATTAACTATCATATTAATAGCAGCAGTTCCTGAAATACGAGTTTCAATATCTTTACTATAATTTAACGTTGTAAATATACCAACTACTTTATCATCAGTGACAATTCTTCTAGACTCTTCATGATCAATATCAAGTAATTCAGCAATATCTGCTTTAATTATTGCATAATCATCTATATACATTGTATCTGGATTCAAACTATTACTATTTAAAACTCCAAAAACAGTATTATTCAATTGAACTAATTTTGAGCCATCTTTAAAACTATTGAACTCTTCAATAGTAATTGGTTCTTCCTTACGGATACCATTATCAAGAGATACAATATAGTATTGTTCATTTGTAAAGTCTTTATCCATAATACTTGCTCCTTAGTCTTATAATAAAATTATAGCAAACATTTCCAAAATATGATAGATAAAAATATGTCAAAAAAACATTTTGCCTCTATATAAATAACCATTTTTTATTATAACTCCTTACTTATTTTTAGAATGTTATATTTTTGTAAAGTTTTTACACGTTAATATAATCAATAATTATATGTAAATAAAATGCTAATTTTATTATTTATTTACACATTTATGATATAATTAACAATATAGAAAAGAGGTATTTTATGTCTACTCCCCACATAGAAAGTAATAAAGAAGATATTGCAAAAGTAGTATTAATGCCAGGTGATCCTTTAAGAGCTAAATACATTGCTGATAATTATTTACAAAATGTCAAATTAGTAAATGATGTTCGAAATATCTTAGCTTATACAGGCACATATAAAGGAAGAAAAATAACCATTTTTGCATCAGGAATGGGTAATCCAAGTATCGGTATTTATTCATATGAATTATTTAAATTTTACGATGTTGATTATATAATTCGCATAGGTACAGCTGGTGCCTATACAAAATCACTAAATATTATGGATTTATTAGTAGTAACTAACTGTTATTCTGCATCATCATATGCTAAAGAATTAAATGGTAGTAAAAGTTCTATTGCTAATGCTTCTAATGAGATAATTCAAACCATAAAAGAAACAGCTTATACTTTAGAAAAAAATCTTAAATATGGTAGAGTTCATTGTTCAGATGCCTTCTATAATGAAAACATAAATATAAAAGAATTAGTTGAAGAATATGGATGCTTAGCAGTTGAAATGGAAACATTTGCTTTATTTAACAACGCAAAATTATTAAATAAAAATGCTGGTTGTATTTTAACAATATCTAATAGTTTAGTAACTAATGAAGAAACTACCAGTGAACAAAGAGAAAAAGGCCTTGATGACATGATTACTTTAGCATTGGAAAGTAGTATTAAATTAGTATGATAAATTTTAAAAAAATTCCAAAAATAGAATTACATCTCCATTTAGATGGTTCTGTACCTTTAAACCTTTTATCTGATTATTTACAAAAAGATGCTACAAACGATGCCAGAGCTAACGAAAAATGTCAAAATCTTGCTGAATACCTCACTAAATTTGACTTACCAATTCAATATTTAAAACAAAAAGAACATTTAAAAAAGGCCTCATTAGCATTAAGTAAAGATTTAGAAGAAGATGGTGTAATTTATGCTGAAGTCCGCTTTGCTCCTACTCTTCTATTGAGTGAAGAACTTGATTTAGATGAAGTAATTAAAACAATCCTTGAAGGGTTTAGTTTAGGTAATGTTAAAATAAATCTCATCCTTTGTATGATGCGTCATCACTCTTATGATGAAAATCTTAAAGTAATTGATTTAGCTACCAAATACATAAATAAAGGTGTTTGTGCAATAGATCTAGCAGGTGATGAAGAACATTTTCCTACTAGTAATTTTAAAGAATTATTTACTATCGCAAAAGAAAGAAATATCCCCTATACTATTCATGCTGGTGAAGTAAATATTGAAAACAGCTTAGAAAGCGCTCTATCATTTACCCCATCAAGACTTGGTCATGGTATTCAATCTATCAAATATCCAGATATTCTAAAAAAAATAATAGATGAAAAAATTTTATTAGAAGTTTGTCCAACTAGTAATATTCAAACTAACGTCATAGACAAGTATGAAAAACACCCTATAAATTTACTAAAAGATAAAGGTGTCTTAATATCAATTAATACAGATAACAGAACTGTTTCCAATATAACTTTATCTGAAGAATACGCTAAATTAAATAAATATTTTAATTTTACTACCAAAGATTTTTGCAAATTTAATTTAAATGCAATTAAGGCATCCTTCCTATCCAACGAAGAAAAAGCAAAATTAACAAATATTATCTTAAAATATCAAAAAGAAGTATCTAACTAAGATACTTTTTTATTTAACAAATTATACCTCAGAATAAAAAACTCAAAAGGTTTTCACGATACAAATGTAAAAATTATACAATTAAATTTCTCTAAATTTTATATTTCAATAATATTTCCCATATTGACAATATAAAAAGTTTTAAAATAGTTAAAATCTTTAATAATAACTCTATGAAATTCAACATGTAAAAATTGTTTACTTAATATTCTTAATACAAACATTAATTATAAAAAATAACATATAATCTATTTTCTTTTTTAATTATTAATTAAAATGTAACTGCTTAATACCTATACTTACAATTTTTAGTTTTCCTTTGGTTT
>CANQFI010000095.1 GCA_947598455.1 uncultured Bacilli bacterium
ATAAAAAAAAGAGATTAATCTCTTTCGGTTAAGTTAATATTATCGACATCATCAACCATAGTAAGTTGTTCTTTAACAACTTCTTTGATACGAGCTTTATATAATTTAATACTACGGCGAAGATTATCAACTTCAATTTCAGTTTTTTCGGCTTTAATTAACGCATCATTTACGATTTGGGAAGCATTTTTTTTAGCTGTTTCAATTATCATGTTGGCTTCTTCTTTGGCTATTTTTCTTATGTGATTTGATGAGTCTTCAGCAATTAAGATGGCTTTATTCATTGTAGTTTCAATATTTTTGTAACGAACTAGTTCACTTTTGAGCAAAGATATCTCTTGATCTTTGTTCTTTAATTTATTTAACATACTTTCATATTCGGCAGTTACTTCGTCAACAAAAGCATTTACTTCAGCCTTATCATAACCATTTGCAGTTATCTCAAACTTTTTCATGACTCACCTCTTACAAAGAGTATGATATTACCAATCTATTTTTTCGTCATTTTGTTCTTGTTCTTTGGCACTATCATCACTTATCTTACCTTGAACATTAACATTATTTGGTGTACAAAGATAAATTCCAACACCAACTTTTTGCATAGTTCCGCCTATAGCATAAATGCATCCGCTCAAAAAGTCAATAATTCTTTTGGCTTGATCAGATGTAACTCTTTTTAAATTTACTACTACACTATTACGATTTTTTAGATGATCAGCGATTTGTTGAGATTCGGAATAAGCACGTGGTTCTAATAAAATCATTTTATTAGAGCTATTGTCAATTTCTTTGGTATCTGAACTATAATAATTATCTTCAGTACCGTTAATGCTTCTTTCATCGTCATCATCAACTGGATCAAAAATCTTTTTTATACTAAATGCCATATTATATGCCTCCTACACTTTATTACCCTTTTAATTATAAATGATATTATATAAATTTTCAACATAATTAAAAGAATTTTTTATTCGATTGGAGGATGAAATGTTAAGTTAGAACATTCTTTAGTTAAATCTAGTTGACTTAAGATTAAGGTTTCATATGTTTCATGTAATTTTTTAAAGCTTTCCGTTTTTGGTGTATTATATAATGTTTTTATATCATCAAAATCTTTTGGACTGATTAAGGTTTCGTTGCTTTGGGACCTGTTTTTTATTTTTATTGATACTATAATTATTTCAGTACCTTTTTTCGTATAGATTATTTTGGCAGAGTTACCACGAAGACTATATATTTCAATACCTTCTTGTTCGGATATTTTAGTTCCTGATACAACATTATTACTTAAATCAGTAAGTAATTTATATATTTCTTCATAGAAAGTTATATCAATGACCTCTAAAGCACTAATTAAACGTGGAAGATGATTTGAATTAACAAGATAATAAAAACTATTAGTTTTTATAGCATGTGGATCTTTAGCATTACTTATTGATATTTTTAAGGCTGTTAATTTTTGGGTTATAAATTCAATAGTTTCTTGTTCTTCATTTGAGCCAGTTACTAAAACTAAATATTTGCATAAAGATATAACATCTTCTCTTAAACGTGCTAATAAAGATTTCATTTCAATATCCTCTATACTTAATATTAAATTTTCAGCTACTTTTAAAGTGTTAAAATCATCATTTGATAAATATTTAACCATTACTTCTTGTAATTCAGTATCACTGGAATGTTTTTTTTCTGCAGCGACAGCTGATTTCATCTTTTCTTTATAAAATGATATTTGTTCAGCTTTTAAGCCTGATAAAATTAGTAATTTATTAAATTCATCTAAATCTTCAGGAATTTTAATAATTGTGTCACCTTTAATATAGCTATTTATTTTAGCTAAATTTTCTTTTTGACGGGCTAATTCTTCTTTGCTTAGAGGTTCTTTATTAGCCAGATTGTTGATGTAATTATATAGATTGTTAAGATAATTTTTTGTTTCAATATCGCTATTATTTAAATTAAATAAAGAAAATAATTTTTTAATAATAAATATTAATGTATGCGCTTGAAAATTAGGATATAATTCACCATTTTCATCAAAATAGACTGATAAATTATTTAACATAACCTTGTCTACGGCATTTTTGTCTGAATTAATATTTCTAATTAAGGTTGAAAAAATAGTTAAAAATTCATTAACAGGAACTTTATTTTTTACACAATAAGTAAGTAATTCATTGATGGTATTCTTAATAGGATATATCTCCTCTATCACACCATTTGCAAACATTTTCGAATAAGCATTTAAAAGTTCATTAATTTGATCTTCTAAGGATTTTTTAGCGCTTTCTAATTCTTTTAAAGCCATATTACGAACAAATTCTTGCAAAGTATGATTAGTTGGTTTAATAAGTATTTTGAATCTTCTTTTAGGACGACTATTATAATATTTTTGTAGTATTTCTTTTTTTGTACCATATTTTAAAATATCAAAATTTTTAATTTCAGGTAATGAAGATATTTCTTGTTCGATTTCCTTTAATTGTTTTAATAGTTCTTTGACTCTTTTATTTAAATATTCTTTAAATTCTAATAATTCCATTTATTTCACTCCCTTTTTTTTAAAATACTTTGTTTATTATATAATACATTTTTTAGAGAACCAAACGAAAAGGCAGAAGATTTTCTGCCTTTACTGAAATTTTACATTAAAATTCTATTTTTTCTTTAATGTATTCAGAAAGTTCATCGATGTTTAATTTAATTTGTTCCATCGTGTCACGATCTCTTACCGTTACAATATTATTTTCTAGTGTTTCATCATCGATGGTAATACTAAATGGTGTACCAACAGCGTCATTACGACGATATCGTTTACCAATTGAACCGGATTCATCATATGTAACATAAAAATCTTTACATAATAATGAATAAACTTCCATAGCTTTTTCTTTATGAACTTTTTTAATTAATGGTAAAATGGTTGCTTTAACTGGAGCTAAAGCAGGATGAATTTTTAAGACTTCACGTGAATCATTATTTTCTAGTTCTTCTACTTCGTAAGCGTTACAGATGAATGCTAAGATAGCACGGTCTAAACCTAATGATGGTTCAATTACATATGGTGTATATTTTTCGTTAGTTTCAGGATCTAAATATCTTAAATCTTGTTTTGAATGTTCCATATGGACAGTTAAGTCGTAATCAGTACGATCGGCAATTCCCCATAATTCACCCCAACCCATTGGAAATAAAAACTCAATATCAGTTGTAGCTTTACTATAAAAGGATAATTCTTCTTTAGAATGATCACGATATCTTAATTTTTCGTTTTTCATACCTAAAGATTTTAACCAGTCAATACAATAATTTTTCCAATAACCAAACCACTCTAGATCAGTATCTGGTTTACAGAAAAATTCTAATTCCATTTGTTCAAATTCTCTAGTTCTAAAAGTAAAGTTACCTGGAGTTATTTCGTTACGGAAACTTTTGCCAGTTTGACCTATACCGAAAGGTATTTTAGCACGCATACTTCTTTGAACATTTAAGAAATTAACAAATATTCCTTGAGCTGTTTCACCACGAAGATATACTTTTGATTTCGTATCTTCAGTAACACCTTGATGAGTTTCAAATAATAAATTAAATTTACGAATTGGAGTAAAATCTGTAGCGCCACACTTAGGACAAGCTATTTTGTTATCAGCAATAAATTTTTCAATTTTTTCATTATCCCAACCATCGCCAGTTTCTGCTCCTTTAGTAAATTCTTCAATTAATTTATCAGCACGATGACGAGCTTTACATTTTTTACAATCGATTAATGGGTCATTAAAATTAGTTACATGACCACTAGCTACCCAAACTTCAGGATTCATAAGAATGGCGGCATCAAGGCCATAGTTATAGGGATTTTCTTGAATAAATTTTTTCCACCAAGCACGACGAACATTTTCTTTTAATTCTCTTCCTAAAGGTCCGTAATCCCAAGTATTTGATAAACCACCATAGATTTCACTTCCTTGGAATATAAAACCATATTGCTTACAATAATTAACAATATCTTCCATTTTGATTTCTTTCATATTAAATTCCTCTCTTTCTTTAGATGATTTTTTAATAAAAAAACTTCTAGAAATATGTAGGAACGAGATATACCCGCGGTTCCATCCTACTTATTTCTAGAAGAAATCACCTTATTTTATATAGCTCATGGTTGCCAACCCACTCATCGCTTGTATGAACTAATTATAACAAATAATTTTGTTTAGTCAACATTTACTTAATTTCTAACGTTTAAAAATATTTTTAATTTTTCCAATTGGATTGGCACTAGTAGCTGTTTTTTCAATTTTAGTAATAATATCATCTTTACTATTATCTAAAGCATCATATAATTCTTTTAATGATTTATATTTAGTAATTTGATATTCTTTAAAATTGGAATTGGCATCGTAAAATTTAATAGTTAGATCACGATAGACACAACGTACTTTATCAGGGACTTTTAAAACTTCGCAACCTAATAGTTCTTTAAAGTAAGCAATTATTACTTTATTAATATTTTTATAGTCGTGTTTAATAGCAGATGATATTTTAGAATTAAATTTATAAGATGTAATTTCATTAATTATTTCATCTATTTTACCACATAATTCTAAATCATCGGCAAGACGATCATCGGCATCAATCATTTTTTCAAGGGTTTCTTTTTCATCACTTAATTTAGTTGTATATTTTTCTTTTTCATCGATAGCAACAAGGCGATCAAATGTAGACATTATTAAATCAAAATCTTTCCAAAATCTAGGGTTTAAATCACAATCTGTTTCATAATTTTCATCAGAATATATTTCATTAAATTGTTTGATGAAACACTTTAATTTTAAGATGTAGGCATCAACATTAAATGGTTCATTATTAATGATTACATTTAAAACAGTTTGACAATTTTCATATTCATTTAATTTAAAATATTTTTTAGCATCGCTTAAACGATCTTCATTATCTTTGATACCTGATACTTTAACATTACCAGATAATTCTAATTTATATTTAGCAACGGCATCTTCGATTAGAATATTGGTATGACAAAATTCACATTCAGCATATTCATCATTGGGATTTAATTTTAGGTTAGCTCCACAAGATGGACACTTAGCAGCTTTTAGTTTCATTTTTTATTCCTTTTCTATAAAACAGTTTCATTCCATTTTAAAGCTTTTTTATCCCAAACATATCTAACTTTTAAGTGACTTTCCATATCTTCAACTATTTCTTTAGCTAAATTGTAATTTTTGTTTGATTTAATAAATTTAACTAGAGAAATAATAAATAAAACTGGAGTTATAAATACACCTAAAACAAGACCGATGATTGCCATAACACAACCAACATTACCAGAATTCTTTTCAACTTTTACTTCACCAAACATGTTAGTTCTTGCAGTATATGAAACATTACCAGTTTGTTCATTATATCTATCAACATCATCGCCCCAAGTAAAGAATTTCCATGCAGAAGCGGCACCCATTAAAATCATACCTAAACCTTGATTATCAGCGATAGCCATTATTATACCTACAATGTATAAGCCTCCTAAAACACACATTCCAATTAGATTACTTCTTTTGGTATCAGTAGCTTCACTAAAAATAGCAGTCATTCTAAGTAATAACGTTTTTAATGACCATGTTTTTTCATCAGTTGCATCAACTTCTGATAAAAGATTATGCATGCTACGATTGGCATTTATTTTCTCTCTTATCCCTTTTTCCCACTCTTT
>CANQFI010000096.1 GCA_947598455.1 uncultured Bacilli bacterium
AAAAAAACATTCAAGATAAATGAATGTTTTATTTTAAATTGGTGACCTGTACGGGATTCGGACCCGTGTATGTAACCTTGAGAGGGTTATGTGTTAAACCGCTTCACCAACAGGCCTTTGACATAGTTAATTCTATCATATGAGTAATAATTTGACAATTAAAAAATACTTCTTAACGAAGTATTTAGTCACGAGAATTACCAAATAACTCTAGTAATCTTATAAAAATATTAATAAAATCTAGAAATAATTCAAATGCACAATAAATTGCTTTATTATCAATATCTCCTAAAAACATTGGATCAATAACTTTTTGGATGTCATAAGCAACATAGGCACTAAAGATTAAAATGGTAGCTATACAAGTAAACATATTTAATGTGTTATTAGCTAAAAATATATTAATTATTTCTAGGATTATAATAGCAATTAAAGCTACTAAAAGATAAATACTCCATTTTGATAAATCTATATTAGTAGTTTTACCAATGATAGCAAAGATACCAAAGATAATAGCTGTTGCTAAGAAAACATATGTTATTGAGCTACTTGTATATTGCATAAATAAACCATTAAATGATAAGCCTGTTAATGCTGTATAAAAAATATATAGTATTTTGGCAAGAAGAGGATTTAACTTACGAAGGGCAAAGATAAGTACTAAGGCTATAACAATTTCAGCTATAGCATAAATTAAAGGAGTACCACTACCAAATAAGCTAAAAACCATAGTACTAATAGTTTCATTAAATGTTGTAACATATGAGATACCAAAGCATACTAGTAGGCCTATAAATAGCCAACCAAAAGTATTTGTTAAAATATTATTTTTCATTTTTATTTCCTTTCATTTTATATATTATTTTATTATTCATAAACTACTCCACTTGAAACACCATACAATTCTGTAATAGTATCAAGGGTTTTTGAACTCATTGAGCCAATATAACCATAAACCATTTTTTTATTTTTAATAATAACAGTCATAGGTGTCATCCCCATAAATTCATAAAATTTACCTTTTTTATCATCTTTTTCATAGTCAAGGTCTAATTTCTTTATAAAATTTTGGTATTCTTCGGAATCAGTGTCGATCTCAGCTAAATTTAAGAAATAAACTTTGTAATTATATTTAACCATTTCATAATTTAATGTATCAGCATATTTAATTGTTGCACTACAAGTATCAGTACTTATTAATAGTAATTTAGGAGTATCATCATTAAAAAGAAGATTTGCTCCTCCTAAATCAACTTTAAAATATAAACTAGAATCTAATTTTTCAGGTTCTTCTTCATGTTTTATAAAAAGCGTAATACCAATAATCGTTAGGCAAGCAATAAGAACTAAATAAATAGCAAAATTATTTTTTAAATGATTAAGTATTTTATTCATTTTTGGTTCCTCTAATCAAGTTAGTTATAGCTTTAATAGCAACATTAATTTCTTTATTAACATCAAAATCATTATTGTTAGAGATTCCTCTTTTTTCTAGCTCTTGATTCCAAACCACTAATAAAACGGCGGCAGCTTTTAGTCTTAAAACACTTGATACAATATATAAGGCTGCTGTTTCCATTTCACTACATAATGCGCCAGCTTTAATCCAAGCTTGCCATTTATCTTCTAGTTCATATCCAACCGGCATTTTTTCAGGATCATGTTGACCATAAAAGGAATCCTTACATTGGACAATTCCAACATGATTAGGATAATCTAGTTCATCAGCTGCGTTTTTTAAAGCATTAGTTAATTCTAAATTAGCTACAGCTGGGAACTCAACTGGAACATACTCTTTACTAGTTCCTTCTTGGCGAATAGCTGCCTCGGCAATAACAATGTCACCAGCGTTAACGTTAAGCTGCATACCACCACTTGTTCCAACTCGAATTAAGTTTTCAATACCAATTGAAGCTAATTCTTCAACACAGATAGCGGTTGAAGGTCCACCCATACCAGTTGAAATTACTAAAACATATTCATTATCTATTTGGCCAAGATAGCTAGTGTATTCACGATTTTCCCCTATCTTATAAGAATTAGATAATTTAGAAGCGATTTTTTCAACGCGACCTGGATCACCAGGTAAAATAGCATACTTAGCACCTTTTATGTCAGATTTTGATAAACCAATATGATACATTTTTTCTGTTTTTTCCATTATAACCCTCCTATAATTTAAAGCTTTCTGGTAATAATTCAGCGATGGAATATGAATAAATTTTGTCTTCTTCGTCATCATAAGTATAAATCATAAATTCAGGATTAGTATATTCAGATAAAAATTGACGACAATAACCACAAGGTAAAGTCTTACTAAAAGATGGAGCATCTAATTTTTTGGCAACAACAGCGATAGCTTTAAACTCTTTTTGGCCATCAGTTAAGGCTTTAATAAAAGCAGAGCGCTCAGCACAAATTGATTCTATTCCATGATTTTCAACATTAAAACCAGTATAAATAGTACCATTTTGACATAATAAAGCGGCTCCAACTGTAAAATTTGAATATTTACAACAAAAATTTTGATTAGCTATACTTTTAGCTTGAGATATTAAATTTGAAATTAATTCTTTATTCATACTTTCACATCCTATTAATATTTTATCATAAATAAAAGGAAAAGACTATTGTCTTTCCCTAATTAATTTCAAACGAATATTTTGGTCTTCGTTCTTCTTTTAATTTTGGTAAATTGATAATTTCACGAGAATTTAAGAAGTTACTATAGTAAGCTAATAAATCTTTTTCAGAATTAGATTCAGGTAAATTAACTTTACTATATAATGAAGATATTTGGAACAATTTAAGATTCATTGATAATTTAACTTCTAATTCTTGATAATCTTGATATGTAAATAAATCTAATTGAATTGGTTCAGATTCCTCTTTTTTAATTGCTTTTTCTAAAAGAGCATTTTGATCATAAATAGCAGATATTTTTAAATTATGTTTATTAAAAGCGACAATATATTCATTACCATAATAGATATCCCAAAATAATTTAGTTATACCTTTTAAATGAGATCTTAATTTAGAATAAGTTTTAAAAATAATTAATGGTGAATAATGATCTCTATTAGAAGTAAAATCATCAATATAGCTTAAAAATTCTTTATATTCTTTTTTATCTAAAGTAACAGCTGCAGCAAATTTTAATTCATTTATATACTGATCAATATTGTTAAATACTTTAATTATATATTTATTGTTACGGTCTAAGAAGATTTTTTTAAGACGAGATTCTTCTGTATCATGAAGATATTCTTCTAAAGATAATTCATTAGAATTTTCAGCATAAATATCATGGATTTCTTTGACAATTTTAATTACTTCTTCTAATTCATAATTATCTATAAAGCCAAGTGTTCTACTTAATAATTCTAAGTATAAAGGTAGATTTATATCATTATCTTTAAAATAAGCAATATTGTCTATTAAAAATGCAATTAGTTCTTCTTCTAAATTTAATTTTTTTAAGAATTCATAGATGCTAATGATATTTTTTTTATCATACCCAATTTGTACTTTATTATATGAATCGCAATTAAAACGTCTTAAGAAATCATTGATTTCTAAAATGTTTTTCATACAACAAAACCCCTCTTCTTGTCATAAATTTTACATTTAAAAGGGGTTTGTTGTCAAATTTTGTTTTAATTTGCGTAAGTACTAGTTATACCAAAATATGATTCAACAGTTATCCAATCACCATTATTATATAGTTTTTCAGCTAATTCTTTGCCAACATAACGATAATGCCATGGTTCATACATATAACCTGTTTCATTGTCTTTGCCTTTAGGATACCTTAAAGTAAAACCATATTTATAGGCATTAGCAAATAGCCATTTACCATCAGCACGATCTTCTAAAGCTTCATCAACCCAGTTTAAATCCATAGCAGTACCAGTTTGATGTTCTGAATGACCAGGGCGAGCAGAATAAGTATCAGCTTCTTCTTGGCTATAAGTAGTTACATGACGATTATATATTTTAGATTGTAAATCATAAGAACGGAAACCACTTTGAATAGATAAAGTTATACCATCCTTTTTTGCAGCTTCTAACATTTTATTAAAGGCTTCTTCAGTTTCTTTTTCTAAACTTGTACCATAATCTTGAGGAACAGAATATGTTTTGTTAGCTACTATATAACCTTCAATATAGGTTACACCATTTATTTCAATACCTTCATAACCTTTAGAAGTAGTAAAAGTTTTATAAGAATTTTCATCTTTTAGAAGATTTAAATCAAGATTTATCCCTTCCCCATATACTTTTAAGGTAAATTCTTCATTAGCTTTATGACCATTAGAATCTTCAGCAGTATATTTTAATTTGTATGTACCAGATTTATCAAAATCATATGTTCCTTCAACAGAAACTGGTAAATCTTTATTAGCACTATCAGTTGCAGATACACCACTTAATAAATCTATTTCTGTACCAACTTTAGTTCTTAAGATATCAGATGAAAATTTAATAATAGGTTTTTCATTATCATTATTACCAGTATTATTACTATTTTCATTTGTATTTTCCGTAGTATTTGGAGTCTGTTTAGAAAATAAGTTATTATTAAAAACTAAATAAGCAATTCCACCAAAAATTAATAAAGGAAGAAGAATTAAGATAACTAAACCAGTCTTAGTTAATCTTTTTTTACTTTTTGTTTTAGCCATAAAATTCACACTTTCTAACTTAGTTAAATATACCACAATTAGGATAGTTTTTCAATTTGACTAGGTTTATTTTGATAGTATAAATAACAAGTATTTGTTATAATTTGGATAGAAAGGATACGCTAATGGAAGAATTAAAAATTAAAGGTATTTATAAACATTTTAAAGGAGATTACTATTTAGTAGAAGATATTGCTTTAAGTAGTGATGATGGGGTTACTAAATACGTAATTTATCGTAAATTATATGAAGATGGAGGTTTATACATTAGAGAATTAAATGATTTTTTAGCAGATGTTAATAAAGATAAATATCCTAATGTAGTACAAAAAAAGAAATTTGAATTACAAGAAATTGAAAGTAAAAAAAGTAAATTTGTAAAATAAAAGAAGAAATATTAGTAAAAATAATTATTTCTTCTTTTATTTTATTCTATTTCTAGTTTGATTATAAACTTTACGATGTGCACGGCAAACATTTTCAGTCGTTAGACTATCTAATAAATAACCAGGATTTTCGTTATGACAATTACTTAAAGTCTTTTCAAAAATACCTAGTAATTCACGATTAACACCTATTTTAGTTAAATAAGACATATAGTCATAGAATTCTTCAACACTCATACTACTAACTCTGCCACCATATAAATAATTTAAAATAATCATAACATAGCAATAAAGATCAGTATCTTCAGATGGAATAATATAACCTAAACCATTTGTTTCATTATTTGGTTTATATTTATTGCGATCAACTGCTAATAATTTAGTATGTCCTAAAAAACGAGATGGAAAAACAGTGTTAGTACCTATTTTGCAACTATCTAAATCGATAGATTGTAAAGAACGATTATTTGGATTTACGATAAAATTAGAATCATGTAAATCATTAATATAAAAATCTTTTAATGGCGTGTATTGTCTAATATTTT
>CANQFI010000097.1 GCA_947598455.1 uncultured Bacilli bacterium
ATAAAATATAAATTATCATTATCTATTTTAAATTCAAATTGATATAAATTATATTTAGACCATTCTATTTCTGAAGGATCATATATTTTCTCTTGAATAGCTTCTCCTTTAGCATCTAGATTATTATATCCTACAGAATAAAAAGCGTTTTCATTTTCATCAAATGTCTCTAAATCTTGATATAAATAAGCCATTCTTACTTTAATAAGTAATTTATCTTCACTTTTAGAAGCTTTTTCTAAATTAACATTATATACTGAAGTAGGTCCTTCTACCCCATAACAACCATTAGTATTAACTAAGAAGTTTTTATCATATTTAATAGCAAAATATCCAGCAGTATCCAATACATTATTTTTAAAATAACTTAAATATTTATTATCTTCAAAGTATAAATTATTTAAATCTTCTTCTTTAACTTCAAATTCATCACTACACATATAATAATCATGTACATTAGTATAATAATTTAAAATTAAAAACATTTTTTGTTCATCAGTTAAATCATCAACATTTAACTCTTTACCACTATAAAAATCTTGAACTATATTAATTAAAACATTTTCAAAATAAGAAACATCAATCATTTTAAAAGCTTTTTGGACCATCTCATCTTTAATATCAATATCTTGAAAATTTTCTTTTAAAACTTCACCATCACTAGTTTTACTACTATAATGTTTAATTTCATTTCTATTAATAAATAAAACCCCAATCATTACAAAAAATAATATTATAATAATTGGCAATATTATAAAATAAATAATTGCATTAATCTTTTTATCTTTTCCTTCATTTCCCATACTTAACACTATCCTTGTTATTAAGTATAACAAAAGATCCTTAGCTAAACAATAACATAATTATTATTTTTTCTTAATTACATATACATGACTTTTTTTATAAATCGCATAAAAAATATCTTTTAATATTAAATTATTATTATCTAAAATGTTTTTTAACCATTCTTCATCTTTATCTATAAAACTTAAATTATCTTTTTGGATAATTCCTTCTACAATTATTGGTAAAGGTAGTGGTGACTTAATTTTTAATGGTTTATAAGGAAATATCGATAATACTCCATTTGGTTCTAAAAAAGCATACTCTACATCTTCTATTGAAGTGATACTTTTCTTTCTAAGTTCTAATAATAGATCATCTAAAGAATATCTTTGCGATATTAAATTTTTATAAATTAATTTTCCGTCTTGAATAATAATGCTTGGTTTACCACCAAATAATCTATTAAAAGTTCGTGATTTAACACTGACAAATCCTAGTACTAATTCTAATATTACTAATACACAAACTGGTAAAACTGTATATAAAATACTTCTTTCTAAGTTTTCAATACTCATCGCTACCAATTCCGCAATAAGTATAGAAACTATTAAGTCAATTATTCCTAGTTGACCTACTTCTCTTTTCCCCATAATACGATAAGCAAAAGTTACAAAGAAGTAAAAAAATAATGTTCTAAATACTGTATCTAACATTTATATCACCTATAATTATTATGGTAATAAATAAATTATTTTAAACATATTATTCATTAGGTGATATAAATGAAAATATTAAAAAAATATGATTATATATATAAATTTTTAATTTTTATTTTTCTTTTAACTTTTACTTTAACTATTTTAAATTTATTATTTAGTTTTAATAATTCTATAATAAGACTTATTATTCTTTTAAGTATGATTATCTATTCCTTTATTATCGGTTTTAAAAAAGGTTTAAAAGCCGATAATAAAGGTTATGTAATTGGTCTAAAAACTGGTTTAATAAATCTTCTTATTTTATTTATCTTAAGTATCTTTACTTTTCAATTTAGTTTTACTTTTAAAAAAATTATTTATTATTTAATTCTTTTAATGAGTACCATTTTAGGTAGTATTATTGGCATAAATAAAAAGAATTCTAATTAGAATTCTTTTTATCATCCGTCTTTGCAGGAATTTTATAAGTAATAGGACCTTTATCCTTATCCACTATTTGTATTTGATTATTACCAACTGCTGTAAAGACTGTTCCATCATCACAAGTAATCGTATCTCCCGCCACCGTAAATTTTAATTCTTTATTTTGATAAGTTAAAGTATTTAAAGTATTAATTGTTAAAGTATCCGTTGAAGTTGTTGTTTCACCATTATTAGTTGCATAAAGAGTACCTGTATATTCTCCAACTTCTAAAGTATAACTATGAAGTTTAATTGTTTTATCTTTAGTAGTATCAATTCCATTATCTATTATATATTTTTCACGTTCTTTCTGTAAGTTACTAATTTCTTCATTAATTTTTTCTTTATCTTCATTATAACGATTTACTTTAGTTAAATAATCATCTTTAAAGGTCTTTTTCTCAACTTCGTAAAAAGTTAATTCAAAATCAGAACGCAAATAATTATTCTTATAGTTAGTTACCTCTGTATTATTAGTAGCTTTTATCGTCGCATCTAAAGCTGTTCCATCTATTAATTGTGATGCAATTGTATATTTTCCATATGTATTATTACCAATATACAAATACCACAATACCTCATTTAAATTAATTGGTGTAATTAAACATAATGAAGCACTATTATATGCCCTTGTTTTATTAACTTTTTTATTTTTTATATATATAATATCTGTCGTTTTACGTTCTGAATTATCAAGATAATTAATAACTAATTCTGGTGTACTATCCTTATTTAAGTCTACCAAAGCAATATCAAATTTATCTAATTTTTCAAAGTAATCTTGGATATAAAGACCATATTTATTTGCCCAATCATACTCTGTATCAAAAGTTATTTTTTCATCTTTAGAAGAATCTTTTTTACCAATTATTCCTCCTGAAGTTTTCCCAAATAATAAATAATAACCACCAAATAAAATAATAACTACAACTATAGCAATAATAAGTACTTTATTATTCTTTTTTGGCTTTCCACTATTAGGTTTAATATTTTTTTCTTGTCCACCACTACTATTATTTCCAAAGTTAGGTCTTATAACATTATTATCTTGATTATTCATCTTAACACTCTCCTATTATATATTACCATGAAGTTAAAAAAATTTAAATTACTATAATATTTAATATTTACAATTTATTTCTTATTTTTTCAAAAAAAAGCACAAAATTGTGCTTTTACTAACTAAGAATTCCAATCAGTAATTAAATAACTCGTAGTATCCGGTTGATATTCAAGAGTTAATGTAATAGATTGTTCAAGTTGACCACTTAATCCATCATAATAATTAAGTTTAACTTTTGCAACTCCACCATCAGATGATTGAAAATCATAATCTTTAAGATATGTACCTTCTCCAATACCACCAGAAGTCCAGTAAACTTTTCCATTATATTCTTTAAGATCTTTGCCAATAGCTTCACTAAACTTACTAAATTTTTCAGCTGAAACATATTTAGATAATTGTTCTTTTAATGAATCAATACTTGTTAAACCAACAACTTCATAAACCATTTCATATTGTGAAACACCAGGAATTTTAACATTATTAACTTGTTTGTATTCAAATATAGTACGCCATCCATAAGTAGCACCTAAGAATGCTCCATTAAACCATTTAACATTATCAGCTATTTTTTCCTTATAGTTATCTTGTGTTAATGTTGCTTCCTCTAATAATTTTTGCTTTTCTTTATAATCTTCAACTTTTTCATCAACTTTTTTATCACTTAAAGAAACATAAGTTTTATCATTCTCATAATCAGAAACTAAAGAAGACATATCTTTCTTAAGAGAATCTTTTTCAATATCTTGATATTTTACTTCTGCTTCAGTATCCATGTATTTAGCTTCGAAATCTCTTATTTCAGCTTCCGATTCAACAACAATTGTTTTTTCTTTTTCTGTTACAATAGATGAAGCAGATGTATAAGACTCATCATCTTCAACAACAAACCATTCTTTTTTATCTTCTTCCATATTATAATATTGTTCTAAGGAAGCATTTTCATAACTAGAAGATTCTTTTACTTTATCATTTTTAATATATAAAACTACAATATCATTAGAAGTAACAGCACAACTAGCACATTTTTTTTCTTTTTTATCTAAGACAAGTTCAGGCACTTGATCATTATTGAAGTCAATAAATGCTCCTTTTACATTAGAATAATCAGAACTATCATCTCTGATAAATCTATAGTATTTATCGCCCCATTCTGTACCAGTTTTAGTTTCAATTTCTTCTTTTTGTTCTGCTTTTTTATTAAACATATTATACGAAATAGTACCCGCTAATACTAATGTTAAAATAGCTCCTCCAATGAAAGCTGCAATAACTAATGGAAGAATAACTGCTACTAATGCATTATAAGGTTTTTTGCTAAGACCTTTTTTATTTGTATGTTTAGTTTCCCATTTTAATAATGAAATAGGAATCCAGAAACTATAAATACCTAATGTAATAATTGTGAAGAATACCCATTTAATAAATAATCCCCATAAATGAATTGATCTGCCATCAAATTCCATTGTATCGCCATCAATAATTGTATGTTTAATACGCCAGTTAACTGATAAACAATAAGCACAAGGATATAAAATACCTATACTAAATAATATCATAACAAAATCTAATAAGAATATTCCAATAAATTGTAATGTATTACCAGTAAATTGAGATGGTTTATTAGGATCAATAACCCCACCTTCATAATGTGTATGTTTAATTACCCATTTATTCCAAGCTACTGGAATGAAAAGTAAATAGATACCTAGTGTAATAATTGATAGTAACACCCAACAAATCATTTTACCAAGTAATTCAAAATAATTACCATCAAATGTTAATCTACGCCCATTAATTACTGTATGTTTATATTGCCATTTTAAAACAAATATCTTCCCTAATGGTGCTAATAAACCAAGTGAAACAATAGTAAGTAACAATCCTAATAATTTCCAACCAATTAAAGCTAATAATCCACCATCAAAGAAACTTTGAGGATATTTATTTTCATATTCAATCTTTGGATTTGTTTCCAAAGTATCTTGTTGAGCATTAGTTCTATCACTAACTACTGCTGGAACAACATTGTCTTCTTCTTTTTTGGTTTCAACATTTTGCTCTAACTTAGATAAGTCCTTCGTAGACTCAACAATCTCATCTTTTAAATCGTTAATTTTTTCTACTTGTTTTTTAGAAACATCTTTTACTTCATTAATAGCTTCTTCTTTTTCTTCTTTTATCTCTTTAACTATTTCTTTTTTTATATCTTCTTTAACTGAATCTAAAGAAGAATCTTTAGTTACTTTATCTATTTTTCTAGTTGCTTTCTTTGTAGTACTTTTATTTTCAGATCTCTTTTTTGTTTTCGCACTAGTACTAATTTTCTTGGTATTTTCTTTAGCTTTCGGATTATTTCTAGATCTTCTAGTGCTTTTATTCTTTTTCTCTGCCTCTTTCTCTTCTGCCATACAACATACCTCCACAATCATATTTAATCTACTATTAATATAATATCATAAAATAAAAAACTATCAAAGAACAAAAGTAAAATAAATAATTAAAGTTATTATTTTACATTAAGAAACC
>CANQFI010000098.1 GCA_947598455.1 uncultured Bacilli bacterium
TTTATCACCAATAATATGGTATCAAAAAATTATCGAAAGGTAAATGCTATTAATTGAATTATCTTAAAATATATAATATAATAAAAAATAGAAAGAATAGGGAGTTAGTATGAAAAAGATAAAATTAGTATTATTAACATTTCTTTTTACTTTTATTTTGTTTCCTTATTTAGTAAAAGCTGCTACCTTCCTAGAAGCTTCAACTCAAAGACCAGTTGTTGGTTCAGATGTTTATATTTTGTTAAGTGCAAGATATGGCGATTTTCAAATAAGAGAAATTTATCTTCGTATTAAATATGACCCATCTTACTTTGAATTTGAGCAAACATATTGGATTCAAGGAACAGGTACTGTTGATGCAAAAGATGGATATTTATATATAAAAAAGCCTGATAATGGTCGTAATTGGACTAGTGGAAATCAAATGCAGTTTAAGTTTAAAGTATTAAAAACTGGAGTATCTAAAGTAGAAGTTGATGCAGTTGATGAAAATGGCAATGTTGTTGAATCGTATTATACTAATGGTGACCCAATTGCACAACAATTTGCCAATGTAACTATTAATGCCGTTAATCCAAGTACTAATACTTTTTTAAGTGGTTTATCTGTCGATGGTTATACCCTAAATCCGACTTTTAGTCAAACTACTTATGAGTATAAATTAACAGTTCCTTCAAATGTTACTGAAGTAAATATAAATGCCAATAAAGGTGATGTTAATCAAACAATAACTGGTATTGGTAAAAAAAGTCTTGAATATGGACCTAACAGAGTTAGGGTTGTTGTAAATGCTCAAGATGGTTCTTCTAGAACATATCAAATAATGATAACAAGAACAGACAATCGTTCTGGTGATACCACCCTAAAAAGTTTAGCTGTTACAAATACTAATATATCTTATCAAAAAGATCAAACTACTTATGAGGCTGTTGTAAGTAGAAGCGTCGAGTCTGTTTTAATTACAGCTGTGACATCAGATTCTCGCGCTACAATTATTGGAACTGGTACTAAAAATTTAAATATAGGCCTTAATACTTTTACTTTACAGGTAACTTCTTCTAATGGTGCTGAATCAAACTATACAATTAATATCACTAGATCCAATGAAGAAATAGCAACTATTACTCAGAGCAGTAAACTAAAAAGTCTTAAAATAAATAATTTAGCTTTATCACTTGGTACCTCAACAACTTTCTTATATAGCGTACCAAAAGATACCAATTTTTTAAATTTAGAATATACAGCAGAAAGTACTACAGCAACCACAGAAATAAATGGTAATGAGAATTTTAAATCAGGACTCAACTTAGTTAAAATAATTGTTACAGAAAAAAATGATGAAAAAACTGAATATAGTATCATTGTTTATAAACACCCAGAAGATGCTACTTTTATAACTGATTTATCTTCAAATATAAATGGTAATATATTATTAGAAAATAGTACAACAGATAATCATATTATACCTAGTAGTATTTTAAATAAACTATCTAGTAATAATTATAAATTATATTATGATGTTGTTGATACTTATGGTGGTCTTTTATATCAAGTTACTTTACATAATAATCTTCCTACAGAAGATTTAGATATATCTTTTAATAAAGAAAATGATAATCTTACTTATCAAACCAAAATACCTGAAGGAAATGAAATATTACTTTATTTAGATGGCAAATATAAAAATGATGATATTGTTCGTATTTACTCATATAATGAACCAGGTAAATATACTTTAATCACTGATGGTGTTAAAGTTAATAATGGTTATGTTTCATTCATAACTAATGGTGAACAATATTATATTATTACTTCTAATGAATTAATAAAAAAAGAAGGAATAATTACTAAATTATTTAATAAATACAAAACATATGTAATTATTGGTATAGTAATTTTAATTGTTATAATCACTACAATAATATTAATAAATAAGAAAAAGAAGACAAAAGAACAAAATGAACCATTATATTAATGGTTTTTTTTATTCTTTTGTGCTATTATGTTGCCATGCTAGTAATGGAAGTGTGTTTATTATGAGTATAACAATTGATGAAGTTATAAAAGAAATTGAAAAATATAATCCTGATGAAATAGAAAGAGTAAAAAAGGCTTACAAAGTAGCAAGCTACGCCCATCGTAATCAAAAAAGAGAAAGTGGAGAACCATACATTATTCATCCTTTAAATGTATGTTTAAATTTAACAACTTTTAAAGCCGATGGTTCTTCACTATGTGCTGGTCTTTTACATGACGTCGTCGAAGATACTGAATTAAGTATTGAAGATATTAAAAGAGATTTTGGGGAAGATGTCGCCTTTTTAGTTGATGGAGTTACTAAAATAAGTAACATGCATTTTAATAATAAAACAGAAGAGACTAATGCTAATATAAGAAGACTAATTAATAGTTTAAATGATGATGTTAGAATAATTATAATTAAATTATGTGATCGTTTGCATAATATGCGTACATTGTCTTTTAAAGAGGAATATAAACAGAAAAGAAGTGCTGAAGAAACTTTATATATCTTTGTTCCATTAGCTTATTTTATTGGCGCTTTTAAATTAAAATGTGAACTAGAAGATTTGTGTTTATTATATTTGGATAAACCTTCATATGATATGTTAAACGAAAAAGAAAAAGAAATAGAAATAGATTATAAAGAATGTTGTAATCAGGCAAGAATTGATGTTACAAATATTTTAAACAAAAATAATATTAAATTTACTTATCGTACTAAAATATTAAACATTTATCATTTATATCAAAAATTAAATAAAGGTTACAAACTAAATAATATTCATGATTTAGTAAATTTTAAACTAATTTTAGAAGATGATGAAGATCCATACCGTGTTCTAGGTTTAATTCACAAACTTTATACTCCTATGAATAATAAATTTAAAGACTATATAGCTTGTCCAAAAACTAATATGTATCGTTCTCTTCATACTACAGTCTTCGGTCCAAATAATCATTTATTACAATTTCAAATTAAGACCAAATCAATGGATGATATAAATTCAATTGGCTTAGCTGCGTACTGGAAATTCTTTAAGGAAGAAGGACATACTAAAATGCAACATGAACTTAAGTTAAATTATCAATTTTTTAATACATTAAGAGATTTAAATGATGTTATAAAAAGTG
The DNA here is from genome assembly GCA_947598455.1 of uncultured Bacilli bacterium. Next base: position 3,154 of record CANQFI010000098.1, read on the forward strand.
ATTCAGATTTTATTGCTCATGTTAAACAAGAAATATTTTTAAACAATATTTACGTATATACTGTTAAAGGTGAGTTAATAGAAATGCCTAAAGGTTCAACAGTAATAGATTTTGCTTATAGATTACACACTGATATAGGTAATCACTTACATAAAGCATATATTAATGGTAAAGAAGTAAAACTAAATCATAAACTTAATAACAAAGATCGTATAATGATTATTCAAAGTGAAAAAGCTCATCCCCAAAAAAAATGGTTAGATAATATTGTAACTTCTAAAGCTAAAAGAAGTATTAAAGAATATTTAAAATAGATTATAAAAAAATAATCTATTTTTTTCTCACATAAAATATTCTTTTTATTAAAAAAATATATTCATGTAATTGACAATATTTTACTTTATTGTTATGCTATTAAAAGTATAAAGATAATAAAAGAATCTTTAAGAGCTAAAAAATTCACAAACAAATAATTTATTCATAGTTGGCATAATTATTGTAGTAATAGTATTAATATATTTACTATATGCTTTATTTAGAATTAAAAAAAATAGGAAGTAGGTATAATGAAATTATTTAAAATAAATAAAATTTACATAATTAGTTTATCTTTTGTAGTAATAGCAATTATAACTATTACTATTTTATTGTTAAATCATAAACCTCAAGAATTAATTTTAGAATATAAAAATATTACAGTGAATCTTAATGATCAAATATATAATACTGACTCCATAACTAAATTAGAAAATGGTCAAATTATTTCCGACAAAGAACTTGTTGATACAAGTAAAATTGGTAAAAAAGAAGTAGTATTATTAGTTGAGGATTTACATAATAATTTAAAAGAAATAAGTGTTTTCATAGAAGTTGTTGACAATGTTAAACCTATTATTAACTGTTCAAAAGAATTAATAACTACTGAACATAATCCTATAAATTTATTAGAAAATGTAAACGTTACTGATAATTCTAATGAATCAATAATTCCTACTATTGAAGGTGATTATAACTTTGATGTAGCTAATACTTATAATTTATTTTATGTTGCTAAAGATTCGAGTGGTAATGTTACTAAGGAAACTTTTAATTTAATTGTAAATAAAGATAATTCTTCTGAACAACCTAAAGAAACAACACAATCTACGAGTAACAATCAAAATTCCAAAGATAACTCTTCCAAACCAGATTCCAATGATGAAATCCATTTTACAACTTCTAAAGGTTTTGAAGGAGTAACTAAAAATGGTATTACCTATATTGATGGTTATTTAATTGTTAATAAAACATATTCTTTACCATCTTCTTATGGTACAAAATTAACCAAAGAAACAACCGATGCCTTTAATGAAATGCAAGATGCTGCCATTTTAGATGGTATAAAATTATGGATTCAAAGTGGTTTTCGTTCTTATGCAACTCAAGAAAAATTATTTAATAGTTATGTTAAAAAAGATGGTGTTGCTAAAGCCGAAACTTACTCAGCTAGACCTGGTAATTCTGAACATCAAAGTGGTTTAGCTTTTGATGTTAATATTATAAATGATAATTTTATTGGTACTCCAGAAGCTATTTGGTTAGAAAAAAATTGTTATAAATATGGTTTTATCTTAAGATATCCACAAGGTAAAACAAATGAAACTGGTTATAAATATGAACCATGGCATTTTCGTTATGTTGGAAAAGAACTAGCGGAAAAACTATATAATAATGGTAGTTGGCTTACAATGGAAGATTATTTTGGAATAACAAGTGAATACAATTAGATGCTTAAATGCATCTTTTTTATTCAATTATTAGGACATTAATGCATACATTAAATTAGAGGTGATATAAATGTCCAATTTCAAAGAAATTGTTACTAAAACTATTGTCGGCAAAGGTCGTAAAACATCAAGCGATAATTATTCTTTAACACCTGAAAATACCCCTAATACTGTTTTAGGCTGTTGGGTAATAAATCATAAATTTGATGGCTCTAATAATAAAAATGATGTTAATATCAATGGTTCTTTTGATGTAAATGTTTGGTATTCCTATGATAATGATTCTAAAACAGCTGTTACAACAAGAAATTTTCCTTATCAAGATCATATGAAATTAAGAGTAAAAGAATTAGATTCGTTATCTAATGACAATGAAATTATTGTTAGAAGTTTAAAACAGCCAACTGTTCAAGATGTTAAGATAAACGGTAATGATGTAACCTTAAGTATTGAAAAAGAATTAGGTGTTGAAATAGTTGGTGAAGGTAAAGTTAAAATCGCTATTGAAGAAGATGAATTACCTTGGGATGACCTTTATGAAGAAGAATCAGTTGAAGATATTAAAGAAGATTATATAAAAGAAGAAAAATAACATACGAGTAAAACTTGTATGTTTTTTT
>CANQFI010000099.1 GCA_947598455.1 uncultured Bacilli bacterium
GTTTTAGTTGTTTTATCTACAACTAAAAAAGAAAATTGTTTTGCGGGAATTGCAATTGGATTAACTTTAACATTAGTACACATTTTTGGTATTTTATTTACTGGAACAAGTGTAAATCCTGCACGAAGTATTGGACCAGCTTTATTAACTGGTGGTGATGCTTTAAATCAATTATGGGTATTTATACTAGCACCATTAGTTGGTGGTATTCTAGCAGCTTTATTCTACAGATTTGTTATTAGTGAACATACTTCTTCTAAAAAAGTTGTTGCTGAAATAAGTTATGATGACGATGATGATGAAGAGGAAGAATACGTAGAAGAAAAACCAAAAGTCAGAAAAACAACTAAAAAGAGCAAATAATGCTCTTTTTTTTAAAATAAAAAGTAAATACTTTTTTAGTATTTACTTTATTTAATTTCGATAACTTTTTTAGATTCGATTTTTTTAGTTTTAGGAATAGTAATTTTTAGAATACCATTATTGAATTCAGCATCAATATTTTCTTCATCAATATCAGCAAATGAGAATGTTCTAGTAACTTTTCCATAGACTCTTTCACGTCTAATATATTTTTTGTCTTTATCTTCTTCATTTACTTCATTTTTCTTTTCAGCAGTAATTGATAAAATACCATCATCACATTCTAGAGTAATATCTTCTTTATTATAACCTGGTATATCTAATTCAATGTTATAATTTCCATCCTTTTCATAAACATCACATTTCATGTCGCTTACTTTAGGACTTCTTCCTAAATCATCAAAAATGTCATCTAAATAAAAATTTCTTGGAATTAAACTCATTATTTCTTTTCCTTCTTTCTATAACTTGATTATATTACGATAATTAGCACTTGTCAATAGTGAGTGCTAATTATAATATTATTATATTCATTTTTTACACAATTATACATTTTTGATATAATATTTTGTGATTGAAAGGGATTACTATGTGGAAAATTGGCGATGTAGAAATAAAGAATAAAATAGTTTTAGCACCTATGGCGGGAATTTCTAATACTTCTTATCGAAAAATTATTAAAGAAATGGGTGCTGGTTTAATATATGCGGAAATGGTTAGTGATAAAGCTATTATGTATGCTAATCTAAAGACTTTTGATTTACTTAAAATGAGTGATGAAGAAAGACCAATTGCTCAGCAAATTTTTGGTAGTGATAAGGAGTCTTTTGTTATTGCGGCTAAGAAAATAGAAGAAGTTATGCATCCAGATATTATTGATATTAATATGGGATGTCCTGTTCCTAAAGTTGCAATTAGAGCTCAAGCTGGAAGTGCTCTGCTTAAGGATCCAGATAAAATTTATGATATTGTAAAAGCAGTAGTAGAAAGTGTTTCAGTGCCAGTTACTGTTAAAATTCGTAGTGGTTGGGATGAAAAGCATATTAATGCTATTCAAGTAGCTAAAAAATGTGAAGAAGCGGGAGCTAGTGCAATAGCGATACATGGAAGAACAAGAGCTCAAGGATATAGTGGGAAAGCTGATTGGCAAATAATAAAAAAAGTTAAAGAAGCTGTATCAATTCCTGTTATTGGTAATGGAGATGTTACCAGTCCAATACTTGCTAAAAAGATGTTAGATGAAACTAATTGTGATGCGGTGATGATAGGAAGAGGAGTTTTAGGTAATCCATGGTTAATTAGGGAATGTGTTGAATATTTAGAAACGGGTAAAGTGACGACACAAGTAAATTTTATTGATAAAGTTAATATGATGAAAAGACATTATGAGATGTTAATTCAAGATAAAAATGAAAAAGCAGCTTTACTAGAAATAAGAAGTCATATTATATGGTATTTAAAAGGAATGCCTAAAAGTAAAGAAATAAAAAATTTAATATGTCAAAGCAAGAGTAGTGAAGAAATGTTTAGAATTATTGAAGATTATAAAAATTATTTAATGGGTGCAAATAAAAAATAGATAATATAATATCTATTTTTTTAGTCCTTTAATAAGATCTTCTTCATAAGCATTTAAATGCTTAGTTAGAATAATATGGTGATTAGTTAAAATATCCATAATATTATAGTCAGTACTATTCATAATAATATCTTCTAGGATTTGCAAAGCATAATCTTTATCATTCGTATAAATAAAGTATAATTCTATAGCTACTAAATGAGCAACTATATAATAATAATCTTCAATAATACATGATCTTTCGTATCCTTCAATAGTTTTTTTATTAAAACCATTATTTCTTAAAATAGCAAATAATCTTTTTTTAGATTCGTTTTGATGTTCACCAAAGATTTGCAGTAATTGGGTTTTTCTTTTTATTATATTAGCTTGTTCTTTAATTATTCCATGAAGATAAGCTCTTCTTTTAAAATTATCGTTGGCTAGGTTTAATCTTTGAGCTAGATAGTCTGTAGCAATTATTTCCATAAACATTGAACTTATTTCTCTAGTTAAGAGCTGATTATGAAAGTTAGGGTTATTAAAGGCATCAATTACATGAGTAAATTCATGAGAAGAAATTGATAATTTACAGATATTAGGATAATTGGTTATTGATACAAAGGCTTCATTAATTGTTCTTAAAAAAAGCATTTCACCATCCATAGACTTGTTAGGATTTACATACTCTAAATGATCTTCTACTTCATCTAAATAATCAAGAAATTGTGAGTAGAAGAAATTGCCTTGTTGCATAAAAAATTCTTTCATTATATTTAAAACTTCTTCAGTCTCAATATTTAAATAGAGATAACTTTTTGGAGAATAAAAAGCACAAGAATTATATTTAGTATTAGTTAAGGCTTTAGCTAAAGGATAATAAGGAGTATAGAATGATAATTTACTATAATCAATTTTTAATCTTTCAAGTAGAGGTGTAGTAATTTTTGATTCTTGATAATTACTTTTTAGACGAGCTATATAAGCGTTTATTTTTTCATAATCATCTAAAACCATATAATCATTTGTGTAAGAAGCAAACATGTCAGATAGTTGTTCTAAATATTTAATGTTGATAGTATAGTCTTTTGTCATAACCGAGTTCCTTTCCTCTATTAATTAACATATCAACGTATTCTTTAATATGCTCTCCAGGTATAATACCTAGACTTTTTATATAATTTAAATATCCAATATTACTTAAATCTTTGACTTTGACTACTTTTAGTAATAATTCTATGGCTAGTTTAGGATCAACTTTGTATATTAGATATAATTCGATTGCTGTTAAATATGATATTCCGTAATGAAAAGTTTCACTTATTTCATTATATAGGACATCATCGATATATTGATTATCGTAGTTCGTATGATTTCTAAGATAATCAATAATTATTTTTTTATATTTAAAATCTGATAATGAAAAAATAGAATGAAGCTCTTTCTTAGTACAGATTATATCGGCGTCATAAGAGTATTCTTTTAAATACAAAAGACTTATGAGATAAGTGTCATTAGGTAGTGATAATTTTTCAGCTAGATAATCATAACTAATTAATTCCCAAAATAATGTATCAGTTTCAATAAAGCAATATTTTTCATAATCAAAGATAAAACTAGGATTTAAATAATTAGCTATTCCATGGCCGAATTCATGAATAGTAGTAATATAGTCTTGAATATTGCGAACTAACCCAATGTCGTAGTATGATTCTTTTTGCCCATAAACATTTAAAGTTTGAGCAAAGGAAATGTTTGTACCAATAAGTCTTCTAAATTGTAAGTGAGTAGGTAATGTTTGCTTGATTTTATGAAATGTATCACTTATTTCACCTTTGAATTGATTATAAAAATCGCTACTTATAGTTATTATTTGATTTTGTTTAATTTTAATGTGAGATATTTTTTGCTTAGGATTTATAACTAAAGAATCAAGATTATTGAGCATTTGTTCAAAGTAAGGATAGTACGTTTCATATTTTTGAAAAATGGCTTGATCGTTAGTTGCAACTTTTTTAGTACTTGGTTTTTTTGTCTGAATATTATTAGTAGAATTGTTAACACTTATATAATAATCTATTATTTGTTCTAAGGAATTAATCTTTTTACTTAATTCAAGAATAATTTTAGGATTGGATTCTTTATTAAGTCTTTTTTCGCAATTAATTAGTTCTTGACTAATTTTTTCAATATCCCATATATACATGTTTAGCACCATACCTTTCTAGTTGTAGTTTCATTTCATCAACAATAATAGTGGCTTCTTCAAAGATGTTACCATTAAGAGTAACAAGTTTATAGATAAATGGTAAAACTTCTTTATCGGCTGGTAATTTTAGGAATTCTTTATATAATTTTAGAGCGAGGTGCTTATCTTTTTTATAGATATGTAGTAGTTCAATTGCAACTAAGTAACTTAAAATATATGTTCCTTCATCAAATATAGTTGTGTTTAAAGCTAATTCTAATATTTCATTATTTATATCATATTCATATTTTAGTTGCTTTTTTAATGCTCTATTAAAACGATAATTATTATCTTTCCAACTATTTAAAATAACTGTATGTAATAGTAGTGAGTTAGCGTTATTATAGTAAGTTATTAAATTTGTATATTTAAGAAATGATATAAATAATGGATCTAAATTACTTATATTTTCTTCTAATGCTACTAGTTCAGGAAATATTCCATCTACTTCTTCAAATAAACCATCGTCATTTGAATATGCTCTTTCAGGATTTAATAAATTTTTAGTAGCATGGCCATATTCATGAATTAAAGTAAATATTTTAGTAGCACTTCTAGTACGACAGATGTTAATAAAATTTTTTCTAACACCATCAATAAAGGCAGTTGTACCATCACTTGTTTTAGTTGTTGTTGGACCAGTAATTCTTCCATTAAATCTTAATGTATGGTATCGATCATTAAATGCTTCGTTAAAGTAAGGAAGTAATTCATCATCAAAAGTACTATAGAATTTAGAAGTAATGCTTAAGGCTTGATTATTTGTAATAAATGCTCCTGTTATAGTAGCTATATCAAAATTTTCACCAAATAAGCTTTCAATAAGAGTTTCTATTTTGTTTATTTTATCATTTAGAGATGCTAAAGAAAAGTAAAAATTTTGGATTATAGAATAGTAACGACCATATGATAATCTTTCGGAATTGATACTATGCAATCTTTGTTTAATTTCTTCATTAGGTTTTTCTATTTGACCGATATTTTCATATGCTAGATATTCAGAAGAGTCTAATACTTTTTGCAAATATAATTTTCTTTCATAATCAGATTCATTTTTGATTAGAGTTCTTAATAGATCAATTTGTTTTAAAAAATCATTTTCTGTCCAATTATATTTCATAAAAATACGCTCCTTTAATTAAGTTGTTATAATATCATAGGTATCAATAAATATCAATTTCTTCTAAAAAATATTTATTGACTTAACTAATAAAAAATACTATAATCCTGAATTTATCAGTTTTGAAAGAGTAAAATCTCCCAAACCATTTGTTTATAATGGATTGAGAGATTTTTT
>CANQFI010000100.1 GCA_947598455.1 uncultured Bacilli bacterium
TTAGATCCAGAAGGAATAAAAGAATTAAGAGATTTATTAAAAAAATTAGCTAAAGAAGAAAAAATGGGTATTTTAATATCTAGTCATAACTTAGCAGAGTTAGAAAGTTTCTGTAGTGATGTTTGTATAATAAAAAATGGTGAAGTAATAATGACTTCATCAGTAAAAAATATTAAGAAAACAGATAAGTCTTATTATACTATTGAACTTGATAAGACTAATGGTTTAGATAAAATTCTTAATAAAGATGATGAAATTATTTCACAAACAGAAATTAGAGTATTAAGAGAAAAAGAAGAATTAGCTGAATTAATTAAAAAATTAGTACAAAAAGATTATAAAATATATGAAGCTAAATTAGTAGAAATGACATTAGAAGAAGCTTTCTTAAAAAAGGCAGGAGGTAATATAATTGATTAATTTAATTAAAAATGAATTATCAAAAATAGTTCATAAAAAAGCAATTTATATTTTAGCTTTAATTACCATTTTATTTACTATATTATCAGGAGTAATAGTAAAAGCTGCTTTAAGTATTAATAATTTTTTATCAGATGATGTTTATATTAATGGTTTGGAAAGTTACTTAGATGATTATGATTTAAATGATCCAGAACAACTTAATTATTATGTGGATGATAAGACAACAATAGAATTAGCTAGAACATTAAAAGAATATGATACTGATTCTTGGCAAGCTTACCGAATAAATAATTTAGGTTATGACCTTCTTCATAATGTGAATGAAGCTAAATATATTGATAAAGATGAACAAGGTATAGAAGATGCTCAAAAAGTATTTGATGAATTTTTAACAGAAATAAAAGAACATGATTGGCAATATTTTGTTAATAAAGATTTGGATAGTACTAAAAATGAAAAAGAAAATATGGAAAAACTTTTAGAAAATAAGGACTTATCAGAAAGTGAAAAACTAAGTTATAGTACAGCAATAGAAAGTCTTAATTATAAAATTGATGGCTATGAATATCGTTTAAAACTTGGTATTCCAGATAATAATAGTAGTGATTCACAACTTGTTGATCAATATGTTGCATCAGCAACTGCATATCAAGGTATGACTAAAGATGAAGAACAAATTAAAGATTATGATGAACTTGTTGAAAAAAGAGAGACAGAAAAAAATTATTATGTTTCTAAATATAAGTTAGATAATGATATAAAATCTACAGATATTTTTACAACATCATCATTATTCTTATCTGATACAGTAACACCAGTATTATTTGTTATTGTAGCAATTATTATGATTGCAGGGTCTATTGTATCTGATGAATTTAATAAAGGTACGATTAAACAATTATTATTAAGACCTTATAGAAGATGGAAAGTTTTATTAAGTAAATATATAACTTCAATAATAGTTTTCTTATTATTTCTAGTATTTTATGAAGTAGTTAATTATTTTACATATGGAATTATTTTAGGGTTTGATTCTTATAGTGTACCGATTGTATTGTATAGTTTTACTACTCATGAAGCTTTTGAAATGAGTTTATTTGCTGATATGGCGATTAACTTATTAAGTATTTTACCAGCTTATTTGATTATTTTAACATTAACATTCTTTATGGGTATTTTAACAACAAATGGAGCAGTGTCTATAGCAGTTGGTTTCTTAGTATTCTTCTTTGGCAATATTTTAAATCAAATGGCTAGTGTATTTGATTCTAAATTAGTTGCTTATATTCCAACGATGTGTTGGAACTTCAATTCATATTTATTTGGTGGTTTACCACCTTATGAATATTCAAGTTTAGGTATATCAATTATGGTATCTGTTATAACATTTTTGATTTTCCTTATAGGTTCATTTATTATTTTTAATAAGAAAGATATTAAGAATCAATAAAAAATATCGGATTAAACCGATATTTTTATTTTTTCTTTTCAAGGATATTAGCTAAGTTGATTTTACTTCCTTTAAAAGCTTCTAGTACCTCAATAGGAATGGCAAAGATTATCGTATTTGATTGATCTGATGAAATATCATTAATAGTTGATAATGTTCTTAAATGAAGGGCTCCTGGTGTACTTGCCATAATATTAGCAGCTTTGGCTAGGTTTTCAGAAGCTTCAACTTCACCGGCAGCTTTAGTAATAACAGCTTGTTTTTCTCTTTCAGCTTCTGCCACTTTAGCAATAACACGTTTCATTTCTAATGGAAGTGAAACATCTTTTAGTTCAACATTTTCAACTTTAATACCCCATGGATCAGTGGCTTTATCAATAATACCACATATTTCATTACTTATTTTTTCTCTAGCCCCTAATAATTCATCTAAAGAAACTGCTCCAACGGCATTACGCATTGTTGTTTGCGCTAATTGAGAAACAGCATAAACAAAGTTTTCAACAGCTAGAATTGATTTAGAGGCATCAAAGACACTAAAATAAATAACAGCATTAATTTTAACTGATACATTATCTTTAGTAATAACTTCTTGTTCAGGAACATCAATAACTTTAGTTCTGACGTCTACTTTTTTATAACTTTGAAATATTGGTAAGATAACATGCCAGCCTGGATTTAGAATTTTACTAAATTTACCACAATTGAATAAAATGCCTCTTTCATACTCATTAATTTGTTTAATAGAGCAAAGAATGATAATAACAAATATTATTATAAGAAATATAAAAAATCCCATATGATACTCCTTTCTAAAACTATTTTATCATATAAATATATATTTTGATGATTAATTTAATGCTAATATTTTTTTATTATGATATAATGTTTAAAGAATAGGAGTTGGTTGCTGTGGGTTTGTTTAGCATAAAAAAAACCGGTAAGAATAAAAAAAATCAATTTATTAAATCTGTAGATAGTTATAATGGTAATAATGAGACTTTTGTTTATAATTCATATCCTAATAATCAGATGATTAATAACCAACCTCCAATGAATTATCAAAATAATATGAATCCTAATATGCAACCTAATATGAATTATAATCAACCAATGAATAATCAAATGAATATGAATAATCAACAGATGAATAATAATACAATGATTAATCAACAAATGGAAATGCCAATGAATAATCAATATTCTAATGGACAAGTAATGGTTAATAGTCAAAATAATATTAGTAATTACAATAATCAACAGGTTAATTATCAAAATAATAATCCAATTATAATTCCAAAGAAAAAAGAAGCTGAAGTTAAACTAAATATTATAAAACCTAAAATGAATAGAAATGATGAGCAAATTGATGTATTAGAACCAGATGTTTTAAATGAAACATTAGATGAAAGACCTGTGGAAAATAATATTCAAAATAATAATAATAGTGCTACTAATGTAGAAAAAACAATAGAACAATTGAATCCATTAAATAATGCTAATAATCCAATTCCTGTAAATCCAGTAGCAGAAGTTGAAGAAAAAGAAGTATTAACTGACGATATAATTAATGCTAAAGCTAGTATATTTGCGATATTGGGAATGATTATTGGAATGATTTTTAGACCAGGGTCAACTATTATAGATAGTATTAGAAAATATAAAAATTTTTATAAAGGTATAATGATTACGGTATGGATAACAGTGGTGACTCTTATTCTAACTATAGTGGTTAGAGTAGTAACAGGTTCTTTTTATCGTACTTATAATAATATAACTGGAGCTTATTCAATTAATTTTAATTTTAATAATGTATTATCTATTCAAAATTATTTACCATATTTAGTTATTGCATTTCTTTGTTCATTTGTTGCTATATTTATAGTAACTTTAATATATTATGCATCTTCGTTTTTTAATAGTAAGGGTGTAACTTTTGGTTCTTATTTAGCAGTAAGTAATGTAACAATAATACCAATTATTTTAGGAGTAGTTGTTTTAAATCCAGTATTAGCTATAATATCTGATTATTTAGCTATTATTGGAATTATAGTACCGGCAATTTATTCTTTAATATCGTTTATTATTGGGATAGATTATATTTTAAAGTTTAATTCTTTAAATGCTAAGATATATTATAATGTATTTAATATATCATTAATTTTATTTATTATGGTATTAATTGTAATGGGGTTGGTTAATTTTAATCTTATTTCAATGCCAAGTTTATTTACATCATAATCGATATTTATTATCGATTTTTTTTTAAAGCCAATAAAAAAATCTCTAATATTTAGAGATTAATTTATCAAATGGTGACCCGTACGGGATTTGAACCCATGAATGTATGCGTGAAAGGCATATGTGTTAACCGCTTCACCAACGGGCCAAAATAAATGGTGGGCCTGGGGGGACTTGAACCTCCGACCTCACGCTTATCAGGCGTGCGCTCTAACCAGCTGAGCTACAAGCCCATTTGTTTTAAGCCATATATATTTTACCTTATTATTAATGATTATGCAAGATTTAATTAATCTTACATTTTTTCTTGCTGACTAGTTAAGTATATCAAGACTAATTGAAAAATGCAACAAAAACTTTCAAAAAAAAGTAAATTAGTTCTTTATATGTTATATTAATGAAGAGGTGTATTATGATATTATTAATTAATAAAAATAATCTTTTTAATGAAAATAGTATAAAAAATTATGAAATGATTGAATATGAAAATTATAAGGAAGATCTGTTATTTATAGAAAAAGAAGCTTTTAGACATTTTGAAATGTTAAAAGCTCATCTTAAAATAGAAGGAATTATAATTGATATTAGTAGTGCTTATAGGTCTTTAGAGACACAGGAAAATATTTTTTTAAATTATATGAAAAAGTATGGAATAGATAAAACAGAGGATATAGTAGCAATGCCGGGGGCTAGTGATCATCATACTGGGCAAGCAATAGATATAACGATAATGAAAAATGGTTTATTTATTGAAGATAAAGAAGAATTATTAAAAGAAACTAAAACATTAAAAAAAATACATAAAGTATTAAAATATTTTGGCTTTATTTTAAGATATCCAGAATGTAAGAAAAATATAACTGGTTTTAGCTATCGACCATGGCATCTTAGATATATTGGAGATGATGCAGAAAAGATTGGCAATTTAACTTTAGAAGAATATATTAATAAGTTATGATAAAGTAACTACCTAATATTTTATAATTTTAATATATTATATTAGGGGGTGTTAATATAGCATATCAAAGAGCATACTTTCCGATGAAAGTTATAAATGTAACGCAAGGATATGGTAAAGATTCAAGCTCACATAAATTATCTTATGCTTTAGATTTAGCTGGTAAAGATTCTGGGCGTGATAATGTGTATGCACCATTTGATGCAATAATTACTAAATTATATCAACCAAAAGATACAAAGTTACATGCGACAACAGTGTGGCTTACTTCAACAAATAAAGTTTTAAGTCCAAATGGATATTATGGGTATTTAACAGTTAGTATTACTCATCCGGATGAAATATTAAAAATGAAGGTAGGGACTAAATATAAACAAGGAGAATTTATTTGTC
>CANQFI010000101.1 GCA_947598455.1 uncultured Bacilli bacterium
AGTATTACGATACATTAATATATCAACTCCAATTATTTATTTAAGCACATGCAATATACTTTTTCAAGGTACTTTAATTATTTATTTGACATATATTTTAAAAGGAGGAAGATAAATGAATTTAGATTATAAATATGGAAATAAAGGATATAAATATGAGGATGATGTTGGTTTAGAAATTACCAAATATCATATTTTAGCACCAGAGCAAGAACAAGATAAACAACCAGGATTGGAATATGAAATGACACCACGACCTATTTTTGACAATCCTAATTACAATGGAAGTGGTAAATTAAAAGATAAGGTAGCTATTATCACGGGTGGTGATAGTGGTTTAGGTAGAGCGGCAGCAATTGCTTTTGTTAAAGAAGGAGCTAAAGTAGTTATTCCTTATTATAATGAACATAAAGATGCTAATGAAACTAAAGAATATATTGAAAAATTAGGTGGAGAATGTTTGCTTTTAGCTGGAGATATTAGTAATAAAAATTTTAGTAAAGAAATAGTTAAAAAGACAATTGATAAATTTGGAAAAATAAATATTTTAGTTAATAATGCGGGAGTTCAATATCAAACTGATAGTCTTTTAGATATAACAGAAGAACAATTTGATTGGACCATGAAAGTTAATGTTTATGGAATGTTTTATCTAACTAAGGAAGTATTGCCTTATTTAAATGATGGAGATTCAATTATTAATTTATCATCAATAACTACCTTTTATGGTGAACCACAGTTAATTGATTATGTTACAACTAAAGGAGCAATAGTTGGTTTTACAAGAGCTTTAGCTAGAAATTTGGCTTTAAAAAATATTAGAGTAAATGCCATTGCTCCCGGTTATTTTTGGACACCACTTCAACCAGCTTGTTGGGTTAAAGAAAAAATTCCATCTTTAGGTGCTGAAGCTGCAATGGCAAGAATGGCTATGCCTTATGAACTTGCTCCTACTTTTGTTTTCTTAGCATCTGATGATGCAAGTTATGTAACAGGACAAGTTATCCATAATAATGGTGGTCAAATAATGGGATAAAGAACAAAAGACTATTAGTTTTTTTGACTATTAGTCTTTTTTTAGTATCCATAATCATATACATAATCTACTCCATAAGATTGTAAAGTATAATATTTTTTAAGAACTTGCCCTATTTCCTTAACATTGTCGTCAGGATATTTATTTAATAATTCATCATTAATTATCGGTGGTAAATCTAATAAAAGTAAATCGTTACCAATAAGTTGAAAAGTAAAATTATTAAAAGCATCAAGTAAATATTCACAACCATTTTCTTTTAAAATAACAACAATATGGTTAGCATTAGATGGTGTTGCACGATGCCAAGTATCTGTATCATCTGTTTTTATATAAAGTAATGAAACATCAAAACCTAAGGTTTTTAAGATATCATTTATTAATAAATTAATATGACGACAACAAGCTACTCCATACATAACTTGTAATGATTCAGGTAAATTAGGTAAATTCAAGTATTTAAAGGTTTGACTATAACACATTTCTCCAGTAAAACTAAATTTACCACTTCTTAATAATTGATTAATTATAGCATAACAATCTAAAGCATTGTTTGGTTTATATTTCATTATGTTTTCTTTTAAAGATAAAAGAAAATTTTGGTAACTCTGCTCGGTTGTCTGTTTGTCTTTGGTAGTTAAGTATAGCATATTATCCCCCCTTTTAATTTTTTATTTATTACCAACAATTACTACACCATCAAGGTTACAAATATAACAATGTGGTAATCTTTCTTTAATATGGTTTAAGGCCTGCTTATCCATTTCAATTTGACGACCAACAAAAACCCCTTCGATTAATTTAGCTGGTAAGCCGAAGATAATAGCTGTTTCACGATCAGTTGTAGAAGCATTACGATTAAAGCGTTCAGTTAAAAATTTTTCATAATAACGATAATCTAAAAAAGGTTTTAAAGTTTCAGGATCCATATCAGGATTCCATACATCAGATTTACTTATCTCTTTAGCATAAGAATTATTTATATTAAGAATAAAAGATATTTGACGTTTATTAGCAACTAGACTAGGAAGAAATCTTACTTCTTTAGTTTGATCTCCCCAATACATCCAAACATCTTCACGATTATTTAATTTTTCTGTATAAGAATCAAATTGATGATAAGGAATTAATTCAGTTACTTCTTTAGAACCAGGTCCGCGACCAATAGTATAAGTAATAGTAAATCCACTATACATATTAATATAATCAGCTAGTAACATATCCTCTTTAATCTGCCACATACCAACACTATATTTAATCTTGTTATTAATATTTTCTTCAGTAAAGTCATTACCAATAAAACCATTATCAACAATCCAATCAAAGTTATCTAAGGTACCTGGTATACCATGAAGATAAGTTTCTTTAGATAATTTAACTTTTTCACCAACACGATATTTATTATATGAATCAATCGTTGATGAATCATAAAATAATTCAATTTGTTTTAAGATTAATTCTTTAGCTTGACTAGTAAAATTTTTATTAGTGTAAGAAATAAATTGTTCTTTATTCATAAAAATGCTCCTTTTTCTATTAATATTGTAATATATTATGTAATTAATGCAAAAGAAAAACTTGAGTAAATCAAGTTCTATTTTCTTTTATATACTAATTTATGAAATGGTTCTTCAGGTTGTGGTTTAACTAATTTATTTAAATTAATTATAGTTAAAGAATCGGCTATTTCTTGAGGAAGAGTTTCTGTTTCTGCAGATGTATAACCATTTAAAACTTTTTTATAACCAAATAATTCTAAATGACGTTTTAACCACCAACCATTAACTAAGAAACGATGATATATTTGATCTAAATCTTGTTGAGTAAGATCTTCACCATATTTTAAATACTTAAGTAATTCTTCTAATTTAGCATACTCAGTAACAATAAAATCATCAAAAAGATTAAGTTTTGGTTCAATTTCTTCAATATTATAATCAATTGGAGATTCGTAAACTAAATCTTCTGCCATATTATTTTGATTAATACTAAATAACATTCCTCGACAGATAAGTCCACCTTTTATTTGTAAATTAGAAATACCTAATTCTTCAAATTGCTCTTGTTGATATTCTTGACCAGTTTCATCAATAATACTTATTTTCGGAACAAATGTTTTAATTAATGTTCCAGCATATATATTGTCTCTTTTCGCAACATATTTTTTCATCTTGTAATTTTTTTCTCCTTCAATAGATATATATTATACCTATTTTTCATTTTATAGTAAATTATTATTTATCTGATATTTTTTTTACTAATTTTTGATTATTAGAATCTATAGTAATAGCAAAACCTTGATTTTGGATATAGTCTTTGTATTGTTCTTTGGTATTTACTTTTAGAGAAACCGTTTCTAAATTATTTAAATGATGCATTACTAAACTTAGTTCAGCGGCTATTAGTTCATCTTGCTCTTCTTTAGTTAAAGTTACAAACGGATCAGCAAAAGCTGGAAAAGTATTAATAATATTAGCTTCTAAATCTTGATCAGTAACAAAAGTACCAGTTTCATGGATTTGTTTAGCTTTATTTGCCAAATAATTTAATAAACGTTTTTCAATAATATTAGCTTTTGTTGAGGCAACTAATAAAACATACTCACTTATTTCTTGTTGTTGCTCTGGTGAAATGGTAACTTCGCTTTCTTTTACTTTAGTTATTTTTGTTTCTTCAATACCAAAGTCATAATGTTCTACTTTGCAACCAAATGAAGTAAAGAAAGGATTATAACGATCAGGTATATATCCATAAATTGTTTTTTTACTATGTAAATCTTTTAATGAGTTTAATATCCACCCATAATGAAGGTATGAATAAATAAGTTGTTCTTGATCATTTAATAGATTAAATTCGTCATCAGTTAAAATATAATTTTCTATATATTCTTGGCGATTATATTCAGATGCTTTTAGCATATTTTCATCTCCTTTGTATAATTATTATATCGAGCAAAATGATAAAGTCAATTAATATCTAATTAATAATTTTAAAATTTTCACATATACATTCTTTTTCTTTTACAATGATTTTGTTTTCAATTAAGTGATGACGAGCACCAATATTATTAATAACTATTTTGAAATTATCTTCAGCTTGATTAAATATTTCTTTTAGGTCTTTTGATGTTATATCTTTTCGCTTAATTACTTCACTAATAAAAGTAGCAAAAAATATATCACCACAACCATTAGTTTCAATTTCAGGAAATGGTATTATTAAAAAATTAAATATTTGTTTTTGATAAATAATAGTTGTACCTTTCTGACCTTTGGTAATAATTAACATATAGATATCAATTTTATTTATAAATTCTTTTAAAGTTAAATTAAGTCTTTGTAAAATAAAGTTTAAAACTTCATCTTTAATATTTACTAGATAGTATTTACGAAAAATAAAATTTTCAATTACTTTTCTATCTTCATAAATTAATTTTTGATAATAACCAAAGTCTAAATATATTTTATTAGGTATATTAGGAAGTTTAACATAATCTTGAATAAGAATAATATCATCTTTAGAAATTAGATTTCGAATATCGAGTTTTAAGTGATAATTTTTGTTTTTTTGATGGCAATAAGGACAAGAACTACTATAACTATTTGCGGAAATAAAAAACTTTTTGGTTTGATAATTTTTTTCTTCTAAAAGAGTTGTATCAACATGACATCTTTCGATTAGTTCTTTAGCTATTTGACCACCAAAGTCATTTCCGTAATAACCACATATTTTAGTATTAAAACCCATTTTAGATAAATTAGCTAAAATATTAGAAACAGTACCACCACTATTTACATATATTATATTATTATAAAAATAATAATCTAAAATTAAGTTACCGATACCAACAATATTCATTTTAAGGCTCCTTTAAAGTTATAGATAGTCGGAACGATTTTATTATATTTAACATTAACAAATTCATAATTATAGGTTTTATTTAAATATAGAAGTAAAGATAAGGATTTTAATACTAAGAGATAGTCAGCTAGAATAATGTCTTTTGATAGTTCTTCTAAAACTAAAAAGTTAGATGATATTTTAGGTATTTCATTAATCAGTAATTGATCCAGTTCTGTATTTTGTGTATTTAGGTAGATTACTAAAGAATCTTTATTACTTATAATGTTTGTTCGGCCATGACACAGACTATATTTGGTATGCATAGAAACAGAAGCAAGACCAGATTCAATAAAAGTTGTTTCTAAAAAAGTAGCACAGGTTTTAGATGATTCATCATAGATAATGTTTAAGTTATTAAATTTATTAACAGCTATATTATGAAGTTTGGGTAGTTTAACAGGTAGTTTATGAGTATCAAGATAATAACATAAAATTATTGACAAAGGAATTATTGTATCTTCAAGAGAAATAAAACTTTTATGATGGTTGTTAATT
>CANQFI010000102.1 GCA_947598455.1 uncultured Bacilli bacterium
ATAGATGGTAAAGCTTCACCACGGAAACCTAAAGTATTAATAAAGAATAAATCATCTTCTTTAGTAAGTTTACTGGTAGCATGTCTTTGAAATGATAGTAAGGCATCATCATGTTCCATCCCTACTCCATCATCAGTAATTTTTATTTCTTTTAAACCACCATCTAGTAAATCTATTTTAATATTAGTACTATTAGCATCGATACTATTTTCAACTAGTTCTTTAACTACAGAAGCACATTTTTCAACTACTTCACCGGCAGCTATTTTATTAGCTAAGTTTTCACTCATTACTTTTATTTTAGCCATTTTAAAACCTCCTAGAAGATAGAATCTCTTATTTCAAATAAATTATCATTTATAGTATAAATTGTTAAATGACAGGCTTTTTTAATATTAATAAAACCTAATGATTTAATTACTAAATCTGAATTATCTGGTATATTTAATTCTATTTTATTTAAATTAGTTAATTCTTGATTATTATTAAAGATTCTTTTGGTATTTAATTCATTACTTATATAGAAAGTAAAACTATTATTACTATTAGCATCTATTCTTAGTTTATCTTCAATTATGATAGATGTAATATCTTTAGTTTGATATGTAATAGGTTTTAAATATTTTTTAGGATTTATTCTTTCAATTAAGTTATATTCATCACTATTATAAATTACATTATTTAAGATAAAACCTGGGGAATCATATAATTTTAACTTTTCTGTTATTTTTAATTCAATAAAATCTATTGTAGTATTAGGAATTGAACTAGTAGTTACTTTAGTAGTTTCTTCATTATACATAGCATTTATTTTATTTATTAAGTTAGATTTACCACTATTAGCATAACCTAAGATATAACATTCATTTATCTTAAGTTCTTCTAAATTATGAATTAAAGCTTTAGTATTTAAGTTTTTCTTAGTACTTTGAAAATATATTTTATCGTTTATATTATAATTAGATTTTAAGTAGTTAGTTAGTTTTTCTTTATTGATTGATTTTGGAATAATATCTAATTTACTAATTATTAGGGCTTTTGGACATTTAAGGCGCTTAAAGGTAGTTAAAGTTTCGTTACTGATATTAAGAAAATCAAGCATAAAATAGACATATTTAGCTTTTTTATTAACAGTATTAATAATATATTCATTTATATTATCTAATTTAGTAATAAATTTTTCGTTATAGTTATTTATTTTAAAACATCTTTCACAGTATTTTACTGCTTCTAAATTATCTTTAGGTGTATAACCTATTTTATCTGGATTTGTATTTTGTAAAATACTTCCACAACCAAGACACTTTTTATTCATAATATTCACCTCTTTTAATAAGATTAGTTTTTTTAAATAAATTATTTTCTCTAAGACGACTTATTTTAGTTAAAAAGTAATCATTTTTTGATAAGCGATCAACTAAGATACTTAGAATGCCTATTTTATTAGCACCTTTAATATCAGTAAATATTTCATCACCAATCATAGCTATTTCATTTATTTTTAAATGGTTTTCATTTATTATTCGTTTAAAAGTTATTTTTAGAGGTTTTAAAGATAAGTAATAGTATTTTATATCAAGGATTGTACCAAAATTATGAACTCTTTTTTTAAAAGCATTAGATATTATATAAATAGTGAAACCTTGTTTTTTTAAATCTTTAAATAATGATATTATTTCTTCTTTAGGAAGATCAGTTTTACAATCAGCAATGGTATTATCTAAATCAAATAAAAGACATTTAATATTTTTTTGTTTTAATAAAGGATAATTAATACTAAATATATCTTGATAATACATTTTTGGTTTATATAAGTTAGTCATAAGCGAAAACCTCTTTTATATTATAACTTAATTTTGGAATTTAAAAAACTACTATTTAGTAGTTTTAGTTATATATTAAATTTTTTTAATGATTATTTTTAACAAAGTTATAGGCATCACGGCACATTTCAGCGATTTCTAATTCAGCTTGCCAATTAAGTAGTTTTGCGGCTTTAGCAGTTGAGGCATAGCAAGCATCGATATCACCAGGTCTTCGATCGACTATTTTGTAAGGAACATCAACATTATTGACTTTTTTAAAGGTATTTATGATTTCTAAGACACTATAGCCTTTACCTGTTCCTAGATTGTATGTATCGATTCCTTGATGATCTTTAATGTATTCAATAGCTTTGATATGACCTTTAGCTAAATCAACTACATGAATATAATCTCTTACTCCGGTACCATCAACTGTATCATAATCATTACCAAAGACATTTAATTCTTTGAGTTCTTTATTTGCTACTTTAACTATATATGGCATTAAATTATTAGGGATGCCATTAGGATTTTCACCTATTAAACCACTTTTATGAGCACCAATTGGATTAAAATATCTTAAAATAGCAATACTCCACTCATTATCAGAGATATATAAATCATTTAAAATCATTTCAATCATTAATTTAGTTGAGCCATAAGGATTAGTTGTTTGTAAAGGAAAATCTTCGGTGATTGGTAATTTAGCTGGTTTACCATAAACAGTAGCACTTGATGAAAAGACGATCTTTTTACAATTATGTTCTTGCATTACTTCAAGTAAAGTAAGCGTTGAATCAAGGTTGTTACGATAATACATAATTGGTTTACTTACACTTTCACCAACAGCTTTAAAACCAGCAAAATGAATGACAGCATCAATATGTTCACTAGCGAATATTTTATTTAAAGCTTCTTTATGACAAACATCTTCTTCGTAGAATTTAACTTTTTTATTGGTTATTTTTTCGATTTTAGTGATAACATCAGCTTTTGAATTTGATAGATTATCAACGATAACGACATCATAATTATTTTCTAATAATTCAACACAAGTATGACTACCTATGTAGCCACAACCTCCGGTAACTAATATTTTCATATTAACAAACATTCCTTTCTCTTCGTTCAAGGCACACATAGCCACGAAATTTTGAATAAAGTTTATTTTATCAATTCTTCTAAAATAATCTTT
This sequence comes from uncultured Bacilli bacterium, assembly GCA_947598455.1. The sequence goes on from CANQFI010000102.1 coordinate 3,001, forward strand.
ATTTCTATTTTCAGACTAACCTCCATTTATTATTTATGAATCTTTACTACCACATGATGAATTAGAAGCAGCAAAAACACGAGTACAATCAGCATTTTCACATAAGTGATCATTTTTTATGTATAGTAATTTAGTTTCTAATTCTTTGTTATCTGGGGTGAAGACGATTACACCGTTTCTTATTTTATATTTACCAGTTTCTAAGTCACTTTCACTTGCTTCATCAGAATCAGTAAATGTGTATTTAGAAGAACTTTTGATATTATATAAAGAAACATTGGTTTTAGCGGCATTTTGTTCAGCACTAACAACATAATCTAAACTATTTAAATCTTCAATATAGGTTCCAATAGAATCTAGAGAAGAAAAATTTATAACATAAGCATCATAAATGTCAGGATTAGTTCCTAGTTCACTTTCAAAATCTTCTTTGGCATTATAATTAGTACTAACAACATTATCAAAGCCTTCAATTTTTTTTAGGAGATCTTGGTCTTGTTCAGCAGTATGACCATCTTTAAGTAAGACGACAATTTGTGAACGTTCAATATAACTACACCAGTACCCTTGATATTTTTTATTAACTTGCCAACGATAAATTAATAAACCGATAATTAATATGGCAGAAATTATTAAAATTATAATTAAAAACTTTTTATTACTTATTGGTTCTCTTTTATTTTTATTTTTTACAGAACTATTTTTATTTAATTTCATACTAGACACCTCTTAAATATTCATACGTTTTATTTGTTTTTAAATCTTTTAAATGTAATAATTCTTTGTCAAAATCAATTATTTCATAAGTTGCTTTATAATCTTCGCGATTAGTTTTATCACTTTTTGCTGTATATATTATACCATCTTTTAGGTAATAATAAACATAATTATAATCATCAATACTATTAGGTTTTTCAAAATTTTCATATTTACCACTTTTAGTTGCTTCAACATAATAGTTATCGTGTGGAAGAAAGAAAATGCTTTGATATGTTACATAATTTTGAGTTTTAATATCGTCAAATTCATATCTTTCCCAACTATTTAATATTTGAAATTCATTGTGATCTTTGTAAAAATTTTTAGATTCTTCAAGAGTCCATGATAAATCCAAGTAGTTTTTAGCAAGACCTATATTACCATTTTCATATTCTTCTTTAGCTGAATTAAAGTTTTCGGTTAAGTCTTCATCACTAGTTATTATTAAGTCATTTAGGAAAGTATAATTTTTTAAATTGCTATATAAATCTTGGTAATTAGTATAATTTTCTTCTACAACAAAATTTTTATCTTCATAAACATAATAACTTGATTGATCATAATTTAAATAATAATTATCATATAAAAAAGCAAAAGATGAACTATCCATATGATTAAAATCAATATAGTAAATATTAATATGAGTATTATTGACAATATTTTGAAGATCATTCATAAAAGCTTTGTAATCATCATTTTCATCATTAACGAAAGCAAAAACTAGTTTATTATTAGCATTTATATTAGCTAGTAAATCTTTACTAGTCATTTCTGTTAATTTATATTCAGTTTTCTTACCGCATGAGGCGATAAATAGACATATTATAAGTAATAAAAATATTTTAGATATTTTGTTCATAACATCAATCCTTAGAAAAATTATATCATTTTTACTAGTTATTTTAAATATAATTAGTTAGGTGATTTGATGTTTTTGAAGTTATTAAATTTATTTAAAGGTTTATTTGCCTTTACAGGAAGTTATTCGAATAATGTTTTTCCAGAGCCACTTAGTAATGAAGAAGAAGAGATTTGCATTAAGAAAATGATGAATGGAGATATAGAAGCTAGAAATAAGTTAATTGAACATAATTTAAGATTGGTAGCTCATTTATGTAAAAGATTTGAAGATAAAAGTATTTCTAGTGACGATTTAATAAGTATTGGTACAATTGGCCTTATCAAAGGGATAGATAGTTATGATCCTAGTAAGAAAATAAAGATTACGACTTATATTGCTAAATGCGCAGAGAATGAAATTCTTATGTATTTTAGAAGTAATAAAAAATATGGAAATGATATAAGTTTAAATGATTATATTGGTTTAGATAAAGATGGAAATGAAATTTCTTTAATTGATGTATTGCCTTCTTTAGAAGAAGATTTACCTACTTTAATATTTAATAACATTAATTTAGAATTACTTCATAAGTATTTAAGTGTTTTAAGTGACCGAGAAAAAGAAATTATTATTAAAAGATATGGTCTTTATAATACTAATGAATATACCCAAAAAGAAATCGCTTTAGAACTTAATATATCAAGAAGTTATGTATCGAGAATTGAAAAAAGAGCTTTATCTAAGTTATATAAAGAATTTTATAAAAATAATAAATAAAAAAA
>CANQFI010000103.1 GCA_947598455.1 uncultured Bacilli bacterium
GAGATTTCTCTCTTCTTTTTGTCTTAACTACATCTTTGGCCACTTATAAATAATTTTATTGATTTGCCAATGGTAGTTCCTAAGTTATATAAAACATTAGCTCCTCTTGCTATTGCATTAATAAAGGAAGCACTTGTATAACTTGATCCACCACGGACATTAATTAATTCTTTGTTAGACATATTTCACCTACTTCTTTCTTAAAGAGCATGTTGCAGCTCCCATTAGTCCTTTTACGACTCCAATAGCAAAGGCTGCTGCGCCACCAAGAAATATTAAAGCTCCGGCCATACTTAATTTAAGTCCACCACCTGCAACTTCTTGTAATTCTTCTTTTGTTAATTCCATATTACTCTCCTTTGACAATATTTATTATTTTTCTTATTATTCTTTGCTTATTATATAAAATTTTAAAATTAATTATTTGATCTTTACTACTTAAATTAGTTTTAATAGTTATATCTTCATATGGTACTTGATTATTTAAATATGGTTCATTATAATCGATAGAAGTTATTTCATATCCTTTATTTAAATATTCTATGTGTGGTGTTTGTTTTAGAATTTCAACCTTATCATATGGTAGAGATATTGTAATACTGCATTCATCATTATTACAAGATATTAATCCAGTTGTATAATACGAATCATATATTTTAATAAAGAATGAAAGGGGTACTAATAAAATAAATAATATTATGAATAGAAAGTTAAATATATTGTGATTATTGGGATATAAGTTTAATAAATAAATTTTGTTATTCATATGATTCGCTCATTTCATAGATAGTTTTAAAATAATTATTATCTGTATGAGATATATAAATTAATGTTGTATCTTTTAAATAATGATCTAAATTTGATAAGATTTCAGTTTCTAATTTTTTATCCATCTCACTTAATGATTCATCTAAAATAAGGATTTTAGGTTTCTTAAGAAGAGACCTTGCTAAAATAATTCTTTGTCGTTCACCACCACTTAAGTTATAACCACTATCATATAGATATGAATCTAAGCGTAGAGACTTTTTAGCTATTAATTCATTTACTTTAGTTATTTTTAAAACTTCATTTAATTCTTTTAAATTAACATATTTATTTAAGGTTATATTATTCTTTATGGTATCAGAAAAGATACTTTCAGTTTGAGAAACATAAAGAATATTATTTTTAATAGTGCTAAGTGAATAGTCTTTAATATTTATATCATCTATTTTAACATTACCTTTGTAGTCAGTAATATTTTTACTTAGGATCTTACATAAAGTACTTTTACCACAACCAGATGGACCTTTTAAAATAATATGTGAGTTAGCCTCAATGCTTAAATTAAAATTATTTAATAATTTATGATAATCATCATAACTATAAGTAATATTTTCAAATGTTATATTACCATTAGAAAAATATTCTGATTTACCATAATCAATAGTTTTAATATTTAGAAATTCGGATATTTTATTAAAGGACATTTTGATTAAGTGATACTTAGGTAATAAATCAATAACACTTTCGATAGGACTTATAAAATAAGATAATAAACTATTAAAAGTTATTAAACCTAAGACAGATAGTTTATTTATACTTATTAAATAAATACCATAACTTGTTATTAAAAATAGTCCTAACTCATTGATAATATTTTTAATAGATAAAATATTATTTAGACTAATTGAATATTTGAATGAATCTTCTTCATAAGTCACATAACTTTCTTCTACTTTATTTTCGTAATAACTAATTAAATTTAAATTAGTTATGGATTCTAAAGAATTAATATGTTCAGTTAAGGTAGAGTTAAATTCAGTTTCTAAATCGATGTTATTATTAATCTTTTTTTCTATTATAGGGCTTGTTATAATTCCTACTAAAATATAAAGTAATGAGATTATGCAAAGAATTAAAAATAATTCACTACTTAAAGAATTTAGAAAATAGATAGAACTGATTGTAAGAAATAAATCTAGAATAATAGTTATAAATATTTCCGAAAATAATTCTTTAATATTATATAGTTCATTTACTCTTGTAATTATTTCACCAGTAGTTCTTGATTTAATAACATCTAAAGGGAGGTTAAATAAATGAAAAATAAATTCAGTAATAATTCGTAAATTTATATTTTTATTAAGATAGATAGTTAATTCATTTTTATAATAATCATAAAATAATTTTATAATATTTATGATTAAGAAAATAACGATAAATAGATATGTGGTTTTAAGATAATTAGTTTGTGCTATACTAGTTATGGTTTTTAAATAATAACTAGCAGTTATGGATAAAATAGTTATGATTATGTTAATGATTATTATTTTAAATATTAGTTTTTTTTCTTTGATAATAATATTTATAAATAATTCTTTTAATTTATTTTTTATTTTATATAGAGGTATACTTTTATAAGGTTTAAATATTAAGATAATGTTGGTCCATTCTTTGAGGAAGTCTTCTTTTTTAATTTTTTTGTAACCGATAGCTGGATCCATTATATAGATATATTTATTTGTTATTTTATAAATTACAACAAAGTGATTTAAACCTTTAGTTGTTATAATATGAGCAATAGCTGGTAAAATGATATGATCATTTAAATCTTTTATTTTTTTACCTAGAGCATTAAAGCCATATTTTTGAGCTGTTTTAATTAAGTTATAAGCTGTTGTTCCATTATTATTAGTTTTAGTATCTAATCTTAAGGTTTCTAATGGTATATAGCCATTATAATATTTTATGATTGATTCTAAGGAACATATTCCACAATCTCTTATATCATTTTGTTTAACTATATATTCTTTTTTCATATTTACTCCCTTCACCCTATATATTCTAGATAAAGAGAGTTATTTCCTTTTTATTCCAAGAAAAAAATTCTAGAAACTAGAATTTAAATTAATCAGTATATGTTTCTGGATCTTCTTCAGGTATTTGGCAATTATTTGGTGATAACATACATTTAGTACAAGCGGTAAATGATGAGTCATCGTAACCAACTAAGGTATCAAAAGCATAATCAAGAGTTGTTGGTAATAAAAATATTACAATTCCAGCAATTGCTTTTCTAACTAATAAAGTTAAACTAGATTTTAAATCTTCTTCTTTACCAGAAAAGATAGTTTTACTTAAAGTAATAATAGAAGTAATTATTAAAATTAGAGGTACTAATATTTTAACAAAATTAATAGCAATACCAATTATTTTAAAAGTTCTTCGAGTTCCACCATATTGGCAAAAATTTACTTTGGAAGTTGTGGCGGCATTGACAATATTAGGTATAAAACATAATACAAATAAGAAGATAATTGTAAGCATAAAATACTTATGTTTTTTGATAAAATCTCTCATATACCTCACCTATTAATATAATAATATAATTTAGAAAAATAGTAAAATAAAAGTATAAAATATAATGTAAATTAATATTATTTATTAATAACGGAGGAATAAATATGATTAATAAACAAAGTATTTGGTTTACCTTTTTATTTAGTATTATTTTAATACTTAGTATTTTTTATGTTAATATGAATGAAAATAGTTTAAGTGATTTTATCGAACTAGAAAATCCTGAAGAAACTAATTTAGTTGTTAATGAAAGCACAGAACTTGTAGCTTTAAGAGTTCAAAGTGATGAAGAGATGATGGAGACCATAAATGATTTACAAGATGTTTTATTAAGTGAAACTAGTGATTTAGAAAGCAAGAATTCAGCTTATGATGAACTTCTTACATTATCGAGTAATAAAAGTATGGAAGAAAAGTTAGAAAAAATTATTGCTGAGGAATTTAAATATGAATCTTTTATAAAAATCAATAGTAATAATATAACAGTAGTCGTTGATAGTGAAAAAAGCGATTATAAGTTAGCTAATGATATTATTAGAAGACTTAGTAAAGAATTTAAAGATAATAAATATATTACAGTTAAGTTTAATTAACACTCTTTTATATTCTTCATAAAATATAGTAGTAAGAAAGAGAGATTTGTATGAAGAATATATTAACAAAAAGAGAAAAAGAAGTGTTTGATCTACTAATACTTAATTATACGACTTTAGAGATTGCAAGAAAGTTAATAATAAGTGAAAAAACGGTTAGAAATCATATATCAAATGTCATACAAAAATTAGGTGTTAGCAGTCGTGGTCAAGCAATTATTGAATTATTAAAATTAAATGAAATAAAATTATAAACCCTTTTTGAAGGGTTTTTATTCTGAAATATTAATTTATAAATATAATTAATTAGGTGGTTTAATGTTAAAAAAATTAACTTTTCAAAAAATAGCACTTACTACTCTGTTTCTTTTACTTGCTTTTTTACTTTATAATTATCCTGAAGAAATTAATCAAGATGTAAAGAAAGATAATGATGGTAAGACAATTAAAATATATTTGATTGATGAAAATGACTTTATTGGTATGACAGAAATTAATTCAAGTAGTGAAAGTATTAATGAACGAATTGAAGAATTACTTAATGCTTTAATAATTAATAATAGTAATGTTAAATTACCTGATGGATTTAAAGCTTTAATACCGGAAAAGACTAAAGTATTAGATTATAATTTAAATGATGGTTTATTAAAAGTTAATTTTAGTAAAGAATTTTTAAATGTCAGTAAAGAAAATGAAGAAAAAATGATGGAAGCAATTATTTTTTCTTTAACAAGTATTAAAGATGTTAAAAAAATAATGATTTTTGTAGATGGTGAAAGACTTTTAGAACTACCTAATTCAAAGAAAAAGTTAGATTTATACTTAACAAGAAGTTATGGTATTAATAAAGTTTATGATCTAACTACAATTACAAATAGTCAGATGGTTACCGTATATTATTTAACTAAAAATAAAGATTATTACTATGTACCAGTTAGTTATATTACTAATAGTAATGATGATAAAATAGAAATAATTATTAATAATTTAAAAAGTAATAGATTAAATAGTAGTAATTTATTAAGTCATTTAGATTATCAGGTAGAATTAATGAATTATGAAGCTAGTGAAAATTCAATAGCGTTAAATTTTAATGAAATTTTATTAAAAAGTGTCTATGATGGTAAACTAAAAGAAGAAGTTAAGTATGCGATTTTCTACTCTGTTTATGATACTTTAGGGATTGATGACGTTATTTTTGAAGTAGATTCGAAAACAATTGATGAATTTAGACTTGAAAACTAAGATATTTTATTATATAATCAATATGTTCCATGAGTTATGTCCTCGTAGCTCAGCTGGATAGAGCAATCGCCTTCTAAGCGATCGGTCAAGTGTTCGAATCACTTCGGGGACACCATATAATAATTAACATACTTTATTCAAGTATGTTTTTTT
>CANQFI010000104.1 GCA_947598455.1 uncultured Bacilli bacterium
GAAAAAATATCAAAAAAGATAAAAAAATAAACTATACTTTTGTATTAAATTGTGCTTTTCTTATTTTATAAAATTTACAAAAAATAAGAAAAGAAAAATTTGTAAATCTTGTTGGAAGTTATATAAAAGTGGTTTAGTGTGTGATTTACACATTATGTTCAAATAGGTAGAAGAATATTAAAAGTATTTATGGTAGTACTTTTTTTTCTTTTAAAAGAGTTACTAAACTATAAGTTTAGATTAATTAAAGAATAGTTATTGTATAATCAAGGCGGTGATGTACTATGAATATAAATGAAATTGGTAAGAATATTGCTGCTCTTAGAAAGAAAAAAGGATTAACACAACAAGAATTAGGTGATAGATTATTTGTTACAGATAAAGCTGTTAGTAAATGGGAACGTGGAATAGGTTTACCAGATATTTCTATTTTAGAAAAATTAGCTGATATATTAGATACAGATATTTATGAATTATTACAAATTGAAAATAAGAAGAATATAAAGCTTGAAAAAATTCTAGAAGAAGAAAGAAATAAGATAAGAAAACAATTAAATAGAAGAAATATTTTGTTAGCTATACCAATTATTTTGATGGTATTAATAATATTATTTAAGCTCTTACCTTTTGGATATAATGTTATGCAAGTAGAATATGATAATAGGGATGGTTCAATTAATTTGGGAGTTCCTAAGTATTCATTTTTAATGAAACATAATGGTGATAGTTATTCTTTTAAGAATTTAAGAGGTAACAATGTATTAAAAAGTGAATTGAAAAATTATGTTAATAAATTAGAACATATTTCTTGCAATAATACTGCTTATTACTATGATAAAGAATCTAATGTTACAATAATTGATTATCAAGTAGTAAATCATTTCTTATATAATACAATAACTTATGATGTTAGATTAGGTAACTATTGTACAACTTTAAAAATTTGGGAATATTACCCAAAGTTGGGTAAAATAGGAGCATTTTTTATATATGAAGATGATAAAATAGAGGTTGCTTTTGCACCAGATATAGATAGAGATAGCGGTGTATTTAAAGGACAAATGTTGGTGTCTATAAAAGAAAAAAATAATTATCATGTTATCGGATATTCAACGGGGACATATGAAATAAATGGTAATGTATTAACTTATTATAGAGAAAATATTGAGATAAATGTTGATAATATTGATATTCCAGTTGTTTCTAATTTTATTATTGATAATAAAAAGTTAATATTAGAAGAAAATTATTTATTTTCTTATATTGATATTGATAAAGTTGTTTTGAAATAAAAAATAGTAAGTTAAAATAATTTTTGAAAGTTGATTCAAGTTCAACTTTCTTTGTATATTTTGGATAATTGTATATAGAAACTTAAAGGAGATTAGCTATGAAAACAATATGATTATTTATGTATCTAGTGATGGAAATGTAAGAGTTGATGTCAGTTTTGAAAATGAAACTATTTGAAGGAGTCAGGATGTGATGGTTAATCTTTACTATACAACAATACAAAATATAAGTTATCATTTGAATAATATTTTTAAAGAGTGTGAATTAGGTAAAAATTTAGTTGTCAAGGATTTTTTGACAGTTCAAAATGAAGGTAATAGAAAAGTTAAAAGAAGTATAGAATATTATAACTTAGATGCCATTATTGCTGTTGGTTATCGTATAAACTCAAATAACTATAACTTAAAAAGCTTATTTAGATTTATTTAATAAAGAAGTTTAAAAGAAGGTAGATACTAATTAACAAATTAAATGGGTTGTTTTTTATTTAGAGGTGACTTCTTTTTGTTACACTAAGTTCAAATAGGTTAACAAAGTCGCCAACACCAGAGATAAATGATCCTGATAAGGAAGCAAAATCAATGCTTGTATTAACGTTTATCTTGGAAATATCACCACCAGCGTTTTTAACGCCATTAATAAAATTTATAATTGGCATACCTCCAGTACGACCTGGTAATATTTCTTTATCATATAGATCTTCAATAGTGAAATTTTCTATAGGTTCTCTTGAAACGATAAATTGACCATCTCTTTTAGTTAAACCAGCAAAAGTTATTAAATAGTCTTTTTCGCCATTTTTATAAACATAAATTGCTGATTCTGGTCCGGCAAAACCAATATCTACAGTATTTGATAAGACAGCTGCACTTACTTTATCTGCTCCACTAGTTAAGATTAAATCAATATCTAAACCTTCCTCTTTGAAGTAGCCATTTTCAATAGCTACATAAAGAGGGGCATAAAACATACTATGAGTAACTTCTGCTAATTTAATTGTTACTAATTTATTTTTGTTTTCTTCATTATTATCTTTATTATTAAATACTATTAATACTCCTAATAATATTATTAATGTTAAACTTGTTACAATAACAATAATTTTTTTCAAAAAAAATCCCTCCTACTTACATTCATATTATATTCTAGAGTTATCTTTATGGTGCGTGGGCTAAAAAAGTATTAAAAAAATATTAAATATGTAAAAAAACATTTACACTTTATAACTTTTTTGCTATAATTCTTATTATAATAAGTGGGGTGTGTAGTGTGATGAAAATGACACAGGACTTAGCAAAATTGTTGGATAGACTATACAATTTAAAAGGTGAAGACAATGTAATTATCGCTGGCATTAACAATAATATAAAAGAAGTAGAGGATAAAGTTGTTAATGAAGCAAAGAAACAATCTGAAAATGAAGTATTGAAAATTGAAACAGAAAGTCAACTTTCTATTTTTATGACGCAAAAAGAGGCTTTTTGTTCAACTTTTACAGGAATTAATAATGATACTTTTAAGGCTTTAGCTGCAATAGGAGTAGATTTAGATATAACAGGTATGTTAGATAAAATCGAAGAGAATTCTCCAAAGTATTGTGATGAATTGAACAATAAGATAAATAATGCTATTAAATCTATTGAAGAAGCTAAGAAGGAAAGAGAAAGACTAAATGAAGAATTAGATAGACTTAATGCAAAATTGGATAATGCTAATGAAGATAGAAATCAATTAGTAAGTTTATTAGAACAAAGTTTATCGCCTAATGTTTTAGAAAGAGAATCTTTGACAGCTAAATATGCTAAAGATATTATTAGTAGATTTGGTGTTTTCTCATCAAGTGAGATTTCTTCTTTAGCTAAAGTTATATTGTTCCCTGAAGATGGATTGATTGAATTTGATGAAACTTATGATGAAAGAGAACATGAGACATATACATCTGCTGCTAATAATGATAATTTAGAAATAGATGTTGCTGAAGCAGATGATGAGAGTATTAGTGATAATATTTTTGAAGAAACAAATGATGATACGATTGATACTTATCAAAAGGATGAAAAAGATGATGAGTCTTCTGAAAAAAGTGAAATATCATATAGATCTTCAGAAATTGATTTAAGCCAAATTATTCCTGAAAATGGGAATTTAACTTCTCAAACTTATAAAGATATAAAAAATGATGAGGATAGTAAACAACCATCACAAATCTTTGATATAACTAGTTTAAATGGTCATGATGATTCTAATGATGGAGTTATTGAAGATATTCCAAAGATAGAAGATATTCCTAATGATATGGAAAAAGCTTTAAATGAATTTAATTTAGAGGAAGAACCAGTTATTTTATCTTCTAATAATGATGATGAAGATAATACTGAAGATATTAGTGAAAAAGATAATAATAGTAACAATGTAGAAGAAGAAGCACCTCAAGAAATCCAAGATATTGCGGAAAAAACAGATAAGTATAGTGAATTAAAAAGAACGTTAGAGGATAATAATATATTATTAGATAAACTTGAAAGAGAAAATATTGATTATAATTTTGATACTATATTAGAAAAATTAGATAGTATTGATATTAAACATATTGAAGAAAATTTTGAAATATTAAGAAGTATCAATGTTTCCGAAGATGTAATATATAAATATTATGATGGCTATATGTATTTAGCTGATCAAGATTTAAATAAAAAAGTTACTTTATTAAGAGCTAAAGGTATTAGTGAAAATAAAATAAAAGATTTAATTTCAGATATTGATAGTGGTTTAAAAGAAGATTATCAAGTTATTGAAAAACGTATTGATTCTATAGAAAATAATAATGAAAAAATTACTGATGATAATGTACATTTATTATCTTTAGATACTAATAAATACAATGATAATTTAGAAATTTTGGCAAATAACGGATATGAAATAGATGATAAAGATTTAAGAAATTATCAGGCTGTTTTATATAATTCATCTAATGTTAAAGAAGATGTTGAAGTATTAAAGAATTATTTAATATCAATTCAAAGAAAGAATGGTAAATATGCATTGGGTATGTTCTATAAAAATGCTAAAGAATTATTATTTGATATAGATGATGTTCTTGAAGCTGATTTAGAAGAGATGCTTAATGTACATCCAGAAATACTAGTTAATAGAGTTGATGCATTAATTGCTAGAACTAAGTATGTATCTTCTAATGGTGAATCAATTTATGAAGATGAGGAAAATGGAATATTTAATAAAAATGTTTTAGATGGACTTAAATTCTATCGTACTTATAATCATGATGTTAATGAATATATACCTCGTGATAGAAAAGAAGTTAATGTTTCATTAGATAATTTAATTGGTAGTGCTCAAGATTCTATTGATACTTTAGATAAATATTATGATAATACAGTAATGTTTAAAGATGTAGAACTAAGTAAAGATGAAAAAGAATTATATAATAATTTAAAATCTTTATTAGAAGAAAAGTTAAAAGTTGAAAATAATGGTATTCATACATATTTAGTTAAAGGTGTGGCAATTTCAAAAAATAAAGTTGAAAGAAATTTAGCAGTATTGGTTAAAGGAAAAGATAATGTTGAAGGTATAGAAAGAAGTATAATACTAAGTGCTGTATTATATAATTTAAGACAATCTGAGGATGTACTAAAACAAATTATTGATGCGTATGATAATAATTCCTCTATAGAAGATGGAGGCGAAAAATAATGAAATATTTAGTTAATTTAGGTTTTCCAGAGGATGTAGTTGATGTTTTAAATAAAAATATACCTGAGTGTGTTATTGATGAACTAAATAAAAATGAAGAAACAGTTACAACTAATATTAATTGCTTAAAAAAATTAGGTATTACTAATTATGTTGACGCTTTTGCTAGTTTTTATATTATGTTTATGATTGATACTAAGACTTTTGATGATATTTTTTCTAAGTATGATAATGAAGATTTAATTGTTAAATTAGAAAAAAATGTTGCAATAATGGAATATTTATAAAAAGGGATTTTCCCTTTTTTAT
>CANQFI010000105.1 GCA_947598455.1 uncultured Bacilli bacterium
GGTGATTGTTTTGAAAATAATTCAAATTTATGAAATGTATGAAAAGTCATCAAAATGGGATATGGTGGAAATCAGAAAAAGAATTTGCATGAATATTAAAAGAATTAGGAAAGAACATTATGATGAATATAAAAAACTTTATGATAATAAAAAAAGTACTGAAAATCCTTATAGTACTATAAATATTTCTTCGTTACTAGGAATATCCAATAAGTATTATCAAAGATTAGAAAATGCGAATGATAAGTATAAATATATTAGCAGCGATAATCTTTATAAATTAGCAGATATTTTTGAAATCAGTATTGATGAATTTTACAAATAAAAAATCTAATGTTTAAGATGGTGGTTTAATGGATCAAGTTAAAGTAGGTAAATTTATTTCGGAACAAAGAAAATTACATGGATTAACTCAAGAACAACTTGGAGAAAAATTAGGCATTGGAGGTAGATCTGTTTCTAAATGGGAACGTGGTGTGAATATGCCAGATATAGAAAAATTAGAGCAACTATGCGACATTTTAGATGTTAGTGTTATAAGTATGTTAAATGGTGGTAAATCAATTTCTATAAATAATAAAAGTGAAAATATGTCGCTTTTTACCACAATAAAGTATTATATTAAAAATACAAAAAAACTTTATTTGCTTATATTTATTATACTAACTGTCTTTATTCTTTTTGGATTTTCATTATTATTTTTATTTAATAATTATAATAAAAACAAAATATATTCTATTAATAGTTTAAATAATAATTATGAAATACAAGGATATTTAATTTTTAATCAAGCTCAAAATATTTTTGTTATTAATGAAATAGATTTTCAAGGTGATATAGTTGGGACGATAGATGAACCTTTAATAAAATCAATAAACATAAATGTATTATATGAAAATAAAGAAATAATGTCTTATTCAGAAAATATAACAGACGATATGAATAATAGATTAAGCTCAGTAATGAATACTTTGTCATTTTCTATTGAAGAAAACAAAGAAAATAATTCAAATATAATAAATTATAATACTGATCTTTCAAAAATAAAGATAAATATCGAATATATAACAATAGATGATATTAATGAGCAATTAGAAGTGGATATAAATTTTAAAGAAACTTTTGCAAACGATAAAATAGTTTATTAATATATCGCCTAAAAAGCCACATAATTCGCTTGCAATAATGTTTAATATTTATTAAATATATTGTAATCTCCAATAAAGGAGGTAATATATGAAAAAAGTATTGATGCTTTTTATAATGTTTATAGTTTTGCCTTATATAGTTTGTGCTAAAGGTAATGAAACTATTTTAGCAGAGCAAACTAAATATTATAAGACTATATATTTTGACAATGAGTTGACTTATATGATGAATAATTCAAATATTAGTAGGACTTTAGAAATAACTAAAGATGAGTATGATTCGTATGAAAAAGACAAATACTCATTAAATGGTACCATAGAAACTGAATATAAGAAACTGACAGTAACTATTTCTAGTATTAATTCTTACTACAGATATAAAGTTAATTTAGAATGGAAAAGTATACCCAAAATAAGAAGCTATGACACAATTGCAATAGGATTTCCAGCTAGTGTAAAACCTAAATTGAGGCCAATCTTTTCAGAAGATTATTGTACAGACAAAGGTAAATGCTACAATACAACTGGATATCACTTTTTGTATAGTGGTGATAATGGCGTCGGGGTAACATTTCAAGTTCCAACTGGTAATCTGAAATCATTAAATCAAACATTATATGTTGATATGCAAAAAAATACGAGTTCTACAATTATAGCACAATATGCTTATGGTGATTATGCTCATGCAGTTAAAACTATTTCTTTAAATAATGCCCAAAAATACAAAGTAAATACTGGTGGAATAATATATGAAGATACAAGTATTACTTATTATGATGCAATAAGCACTGCTAAGGCTACTTGGAATGGAAATTGGTAAAAAAAAACCTTTTTAGGTTTTTTTAATTTGGGTTATTAAGTTCTAATTCAAAATAATTAAATATGTTATAAAACATTTTTAAATCTTCATATTGATATTCAAGTTTTTTCTCATAATACATTTTTATCTCATCTTTTGCACCTAAATGAGATATTTTATCATTTCTATAAAAATCACGAAAGTTTAATCTTTCTCTAGCAGAATAGACAGAATTTATATAATTATATATAATTTCGTATTTTGTACCTAAAACATTTTCAATGTAAGTTGAATGAAAAGGAGGTGTATATAAATAATTGCTAATTTGATTTTGTTCTTCAAAAATAAAATAATCTTTTTTATTTAATATATCCATGTCAAAAATATTGCTAAAATCTGATTCTAATGAATAACATAAAGTACTATTTATTAAGTTGTAATCAGGATTGTTTGAATACTTTTTATCTAAAACATATTCTGCTTCAATATTTTCGTCTTGATTTACTACACAAAGGTTGTATAATTTGTCAGAAGCTTTATTATACATTGATTTTCCATCTAAATATATTTGTTCATCAATCTGACTAATATCAATTTTACTTTTTTCATTATATAATCTAATTAAGTTTGGCACACCTACAAAGATAATGATAATAATGATAATAATGATAATAATACCGATTATTATAATTTTTTTATTCTTTTTCATCCTTTTTCACCTAAAAAGACTTTAGCATAAAAATTAACTTTTGTAAACATTGATAAATATTTACATCGTATTATCTACTAGCAAGCGAGTACACTCGCTTTTTTTTAAACTCTATTTCGCCTATTAATACATGGTTAATTAAAATATTTATTAGTATATTTAAATTAAGAATTAGTATTTTAATTCTTAATTTAATATTGGAGGTGATTTATAATATGTAATTTGATAATTAATTGTAAAAAATAACAAATAATAGAAAGAAGGAGATTATTTTTGAAAAGGTTATTTATATTTTTTATAATGTCAATTTTTATATTTCCTACTATAATTTTTGCTGAAAGTAATAACACTTATTTTACAACCGCTTCTAATAAAAAGCTCAACTATGAAGAATATGAAACATTAAAAAATCTTGGTTATAATGATCAAATGATTAAAATGATGCCAGATGAATATATTGATAGAAACTTGACTGAAGATTTAGAATTAGTTTCTATGTCATCACACAAAATTGAAATGGATGGTATCAATGTAATAAAGGAATGCAATACTAGTCGCACAGGTGATGATGTAAAAAATGGAACTGTTACTTCAGAAAATTGTACAAAAATAGGTGAACAATTGCCGTTTTACACTATGAGTTGTGAACCTGGCGAAAAAGGTTGTAAAGATGATCCTAACCATGGTAGAACTCTAACAACCTATGTATTTTATTCTAATACTAATAAAACATATAAAATAGCTAATTATGTTGAATGGGATGGAAGTCCCGGTGATAAATATTTTGATATAAATGCAGTTGGTTTTAATACACCGGGTGTTGTTATTGTCAGAGATAGTCAAAAAGCATATCAGTCATATACTGAATATAAATCAATTCTTTTTGGAACTAAAGATGAAGAATTTAAAGTTATTAATTATTCTACTAATAGTGACCATTACAAATTTCATACAAATGCTATAGGAATAACAATGAATTTAGCAAATGGAAGTAAAATTGGATATAATACAAAAGATCATATATTATACCTAGAATATTATATTAAAAAAAGTGTTACAAACACTATTAATTCTTTGGATGTTGTTGGAAAATATAAACATTCTGAGTCAAGTGTAGATTTACTAGATTTCCTTGGCGTTGCTATAAGTGAAGAAATTTCTCCATTTGATATTGCTGTTTTAGTTACAAAATCAGCAGAGAAAAAATATGATGAAGGCAATCGTAATAATGTTGTTTTAGCTAATATAGGGTGGTAATATGAAAAAAATTATTATTTTATCGGTATTAATATTATCAGTATTATATATTCCAAAAGTATTTGCTGAAAATGAAAAACTAGGTTTTACAAATGAAAATGGCGTATATATTTCGTCAGAAAGTTATAAAAGATTAATAAACTTGGGTTTTACAGATGAAGAAATAGCAAATATGGATTCAATTAAATATGAAAACAATAAAGATATAGATAGTCACTTATTAGCAAAAAAAACTGTATATATAAAGACGACGGAATATTTTCTTAATACAATGCCATCTGCTTTACATGGCACATTGCCAATAAGAGTAGAGGAAAAATATTTATCTAAAGAAAACTTTTTTAGGGAATTGAATCAATCAAAAGAGAATAATAACTCATCAACGAACGAATTTGCTTCAAGTGCTGTTGATTCATATAAATCTATGACAGTAACCATATCAGATAAAGGTACAAGTGGTGGATACAGAGTAAAGAACTCTGTAGTTTGGTATAAAATGCCAGCTATAAGAGATTATGATTTATTAGAAATAGAAGTTGATAACGCTGTTAAAATTGAAAAAACTGATAGGGCTGGACAACAAAGCTGGAAATTATGTAATGGCTCTGATTGTTATAAAGGTCAACAGAATTATGATTATAATAGTACTGCTTGGCAGGGAGACAAAGACCTTCATCAATTAATACTAAAACCCAATTTGAAAAATGATGAATGGGATGGCTTAAAAAAATACTCTGTTACAGAATTGAGCCTTTATATTTATGGAGATTTAAGTAAGGTTAATGATAATTTAAATATAAAACTGATAAACGCTATTGGAACTTATTCTCATGATAGGAAAATTAATACAGATGTAATGACCGCAAATTTGGAAGCTAACGTAAATTGGTAAAAAGAATAGTAAAAAAGTGCTATTCTTTTTAAAAATATAATGTTTGTATAGTAATAGCTGAAAAATAATAAATATTATTTAAATTATAAAATAGCACAGATTAATTATAAATAAAAACTAATTTTTTGCATATTTATTTTATTTTTACAAAAAATGAAGACTATTTTTGACGGTGGTGAAAATGGAAGAAAAATATGTTAAAAAACATTTCGAAAAAAAGTGTGTCAAATTTTTTCTTAAATATAAGAAAGAGTTTGACTCTTTTTTTTTGCTTGAGAAATAAATCTCCACCTCCAATCAATTTAAAAAATTTAGATTGATTGGAGGATAGGATGTGTTTAATAATCCTAAAAGGAAAAAAAGTAAAGA
>CANQFI010000106.1 GCA_947598455.1 uncultured Bacilli bacterium
AGCTAAATTCTTTTTACATAATTCTAATAGTTCTTCACGTAATTTAGGGGTATCTTTATATCCTTGTTTTAAAGCTATATAAGCTTTAGCTACTTCGACTTTATATGGATGTGGAATACCAATTACTGAGGAATCCATAACTGCAGGATGACGTTCTAAGACTTCTTCAATTTGTGAAGGATAAACATTATATCCTGAAGTAACAATCATTCTTTTTATACGAGATTTATAGGAAACAAAGCCATCTTTATCCATAGAACCAATATCGCCACTATGTAACCAAACGTTGCCATCTTTATGAATATGTAAAGCCTCATTAGTTTCTTTTTCGTTGTTATAATAACCTAGCATAACAGTGGGACCACAAATACATATTTCGCCTTCTTCACCAACTGGAACTTCTTCATCAGTACCAGGTTTAGTTATTGAAACATAAGTACCAGGCCATGGAATACCAACAGTTCCAGGACGAGAAGCAAATTTTAAATCGAAAGTTATGGCAGCGACAGCTTCCGTCATACCATATCCCTGAGTCAAATTAGTATTAGCGCCATGTTCATGTAAAAATTTATTAATATTATTTACACGATCGGCATTTAATGTATCTCCACCAGCAATAACATATTTTAAATTAGACAAATCTACTTTATTCATACGAGTATTTGTTGTTAATGCCTCAAATAAAGTTGGAACCCCAACTAAAACACTAGGTTTGTATTTAGTTAATAGTTTATCAAATTCACTTGCTTTAAAAGTTGGAATTAGAATAACTTTAGCACCTACAGCAAAAGCATCAGTGATACTTACGGATAAACCAAAACCATGGAAGATAGGCATTATTGCTAAAATAATATCTTTTTTATCTAAGTCAGGTAAGGCACGTTCTGCTTGCATAGTAGCAGCATTAAAATTACCATTTGATAAGACAATACCTTTGGGAGTACCAGTACTTCCACCACTATGTAAAATAACGGCTGGTGTATCACGTTTAGTATTTTCGGCAACTTTTTCTTTAGAATAACGTTCACCATATTTAATAAAGTCTTTCCAATAAACAAAATCCTCACTCTTTTTAGGTTTTTCAACTTTATATCCCTGAGTAATTTCATAACCTACTTTCATTAAAGTAGACATTGAATCTTTAGCAGAAATAATTATGGTTTTATAGACTTCAGTTTCATCTAAAATATTTTTTATTTTACTATATGTTATATCCATGGCTACTAACATAACTGTAGAATATCTTTTTAAAGCTTCTTTTATTTCATTTTCACTAGATAAGGGGTGAATCATATTAGCGATGGCCCCAATTTTATTAAGAGCATAAAAAGATATAACAGCTTCAGGGATATTGGCTGATAAGATAGTAACAACATCGCCTCTTCTGATACCTTGACTTAAGAATGAGCGAGCAACTTGGTCTATGTTTAAATAAAAATCATGATAAGTCATTTTTGTTCCAAAATATTCAATGGCAATATGATTGTTATATTTTCCTTCTAAAGACTTATCTTTAATATATTTATATATTGAAATATTAGGTACATCAAAATTCATTTGTTGCTTAGAATAATATTTATGCCATTTAGCTTTTGGTTTTTTCTTTAAACCAATAAAACTGAAAAACTTCATATCTAAAATTCCCATTTTAGTTCCTCTTCTCTTTTAGTTTTTGACTAACTAGTTTCATTAATTTTTCATTTTCTTTAGTTAAATCATCTGATTTAATTTTATAAGGTTTTAAAAATTCAATTGTTAAATCATTTTTAAATAGTTTATATTTTCCGGTAATTATAAATGGTACAATAAAAGAATTGGTATCGTGAGCCATTTTAACTGAACCTATTTTAAAAGGCATTATGATATCATCAGTTCTATTTATCGTGCCTTCGGGGAAGACACCTATTACTTTATTATTTTTTAAGGAATTAATAGCATTTGATAAGGCACCTTTATCATGAATAGATCGATTAACAGGAATGATACCCATGTTTTTAAAAATAATCTTTTTAGCTCCTTTCATTAAGGAATCTTTAGCTAAAAAATGAATAACATTCTTAGTACAACTAACTAGTAAGATACAATCAAAATTATTAGTATGGTTGCCACTTAGGACATATGGTCCTTGTTTGGGTATATTATCTAAACCAATATATGTTGGATGAAAGAATATCTTTACAAATAATTTAATAAGAGGTCTTACTATTTTATAAAATAGTGGATCTTTCATTTTATCGCTTCCCTTTATAAATTAATATGCTAATTAATCTATATATTTATTTTATCATATATTAAAAATTTATTTAAGAAAAAAGCAGATATTTCTATCTGCTATTATATATAGTTAAATTATAACGAGAATCAAGAGTTTTATTATAAGCAACGGCTGTTTCATCGTTTTTAATTATTAATAAGTACCACCATGATTCATTTGGAGCTAACTTAGTAGATAAAACATCGATTTGATTTTCAATTAAAGTAGTTGGAAATAAATTAATTGAATAGACATTATCTAAAGACAAATCATTACCAAATGTTATATAAAATTCTTCTTCGGTATAGCCCATTTCTTCTAGGGCTGCTAATCCTACTTTATAATTGTATGTTCCTTTATAATAATTATCATTTTGAACTAAATATGAGTTGTACCAGTAGAAGTTATTATCTTGAGTAAAAATAAATAAGCTATTATTTTGGTCTTTCCAACTACCTAATTTGCTAACTTCAATAGAGGTTTGCTCATTATTTTCAGCAACTTTAGGTTGATTTTGTTGTTGAGTTAAAAAATTAGATAATAAAACTAAATTTATCAGAACTAAAGCTATTATTAAAAAAATAGTCCAATTATTGAAATAAGATAGATTTGGTTTAACTACTTCAATTTTTGTTCTAGCCGTTTTAACTTTTTTTACTTTTAATGGAACAGATTTTACTTTAATATTTTTAGGCGGAAGTGGTTTGTTTACTATCTTATGACAGTGAGGACATTTAATAGCATTTTTAGGTATTTTTTGGCCACACTTAGAACAAATAGTCATATTTCCACCTTCTTCTTATTCTCTATTAATAATATTAACAAATAATTAAGAAAAAAACCACTCTTTAAATTATTTTTCTTCTAATTTATGTCCTAAATTAATATCAATAAATTTTATACGATATCGTAATTTTTTAATTTTATTGCGTATTTCTGCTTCAATGGTTAATAATTTATATACTCTAATATTTTTTAAAATATTTATATATAATTCTAGAGAATAATAATTACCATTTTTTACTAATTCCATATCCTTGTATGAAACTTCATCATATTTATTTAAAATAGCTTTGATTCTTGTTTCTATTTCGTAGTTATTTTCTACTTCTCCTAATAAAGATAAAATATTGTCTTTATATAATCCTAATGATGTTTTAATAATTAATAAACCTAAAATAATTCCACCAATAGTATCTGCATATTTTAATAATTCAAATTGTTGAGAAAACTGAGAAATAATTATTATAATAACGACACCTAAAGATGTAATCATATCGTCTTCAGCTTCTTTACTATTTGTTATAAGAATTGGACTATTATATTTAAGACCTTTAAACATTAAGTAACGAGAATTTATTAATTTCAAGATAATTGTAAATATAATAACAATTATCCACAAAATATTAATAGGATGAGATGGATTAACAATACTATTATATATGGTATATGAACCCATTAAAAAAATAACTGTAGCAATAAATAAATCGATTATATATTGAACACGACCAAAGCCATCAGGATATTTTTTATTAGCTTTTTTATAACTTAGCTTTGTACCAAAGTAAGCAATGATATCGGTTATTAAACATGATATAGAGTGAAAACCATCAGCTATCATTGATTTACTTTTACAATATATACCAACTACTAATTTAGTTGATGAACAAATAAAATTTATTAACATACTAAATAGCAAGGGTTTACTTTCTTCTTTCATATAATTATTCACTTCCTTTTTTATTGTATCATAAATTTAAAATTAGGTACTATTTAGTGTAAACTATTATTTATTTTTTTTAATATGTAATTTGTTAGAGTCAATAAAATTAGAAAATAAAAAATGTCACTTATTAATAGTGACATTTTTACTATGTTGTTGAATTTGATCAAGAATTTTTTGGGCTTCTTCCCCTTCGGCTTTCATTGGACGATAGTCGTTAATTGGTTTTGGGGTTGATGATACTAATGCTGGAATAACTTCAATTTTAGAATCAGTTAACTGATTGTTGGTAAAAGTAAGATCTGTATGGAAAACCATCGTTTCATAATAAGTTGGATTCCAGTGTCCACCAAATGTGAAATTACCTAAACTATAAACAATATATTTACCATTATATAATTCAATTCCTTGAAGACAATGGGTATGATGACCTATAATTAAGTCCACACCATTATCAATGGCATAATGAGCTAAATCTTCTTGAGATTTACTTTGTTCTAAAGCTAATTCAATTCCCCAGTGATAAGTCATAATAATCATATCAACATTTTGGGATTTTAAATAATTGATAGCTTTTATTGTATCTGGTTTACAATCTGCTACTTCATCTTCAGCACAATACAAACCAGCCATTCCTATTTTAATACCATCTTTTTCATAAATGTAATAACTATCATTACCATAAAAAGGTAATTTGGCATTATTTAAGTTATCTTTAGTATCTTGATAACCTTTTTCACCATAATCATAAATATGGTTATTAGCAATATTAACAACATCAACACTGGAGCCAGTCAAAATATTTAAATATTCAGCTGGAGCTTTAAAATTAAATTGTTTACTAACTCTATAAGATTCGTCAGCATCTGTTATAGCTATTTCTAAATTAGCAATAGTTAAATCATCTTGTTCAAAAAGATCTCTAAAATTACCTAAAAAGTAGTCAGCTCCTTTATTTTCATAAATTTTGTTGTATCCTCTATCGCCATAATTAAAATTTGTATCTATATTAAGTGTACAATCTCCTACAGCATTTATACTAATAGTTGTTGTATTAGATTCTTCTTGATTATTATTTTCTGGTGTATTTGTTGGTTCTTCATTTGATGTTTCTTTATCTTCTTTATATTGGTGATAATATTTAGTAACAAA
>CANQFI010000107.1 GCA_947598455.1 uncultured Bacilli bacterium
CCGCCAGCAATGGCATCTTCTTCATTAACATTGGCCGCATATATTATTTTCTTTAAGGTAATAAAATTAAAACCTGATATGGTATTTAATTCATCTAAAGTATATTCTATATTTCTTAAAGGAGTTCCATTATCTAGAGCTTCTTTTGATTTTCTTAAAGCATTTAGTTCTAATAATGATTGTTTGTCTTTGGTTGTTTCAGCTTTCTTTTCTATTTTACTAATTCTGTTTTCAACTATTTCTAAATCAGCTAAAATCAACTCAGTGTTGATTATCTCAATATCTCTTATTGGATCGATTGTTCCTTCAACGTGAGTTATTTCACTATCTTCAAAACATCTTACTACTTCAACTATAGCATCTACTTCTCTAATATGTGACAAAAATTTGTTACCTAGTCCTTCACCATTTGATGCACCTTTAACTAATCCAGCTATATCTGTGAATTCAAAAGTAGTTGGAACTAGTTTTTTTGGTTGATACATTTCATTTAGTTTATCTAATCTTTTATCAGGAACTGTAACAACACCAACATTTGGTTCAATAGTTGCAAAAGGATAGTTTGCAGCTAGAGCATCTTGTTTTTTAGTAATTGCATTAAATAATGTTGATTTTCCAACATTAGGTAAACCAACTATTCCAGCTTTTAATGCCATAATTAACACCTCAATTCATAGTTTATTATATAAAAAAACAATTGATAGTTCAATTGTTTTATGTTGTTATAAATCCGTTTATACCTATTGGGATACCAATTAAATACCAACCGATTACTAAGGCTAATAAAATTAGTCCTATTATTATTCCATATACTACTTGATATTTTAATGTTCTAAATAAACTTATTGGGTTATCTTGTTGATTATATTTTTCTAAGTAAGCAATATAAATTGTAAAATACGCAAGTAATGGGGTTATGCCGATTGTCATACATTCACCAAATCTTACGATTACTTGAGCAAATTCAGGGCTTAAACTATTATTCATGAAGGCTGGTATAGCAGTTGTAGATATAATTGCCCATTTACTGGTTGAACCTGTTAAGAAAAGTGTGGATATAGCGCTTGTTATAAACAAAGCTATTATAAGCATAACTCCAGAAAATGATGAATTGCCAATAAAGTTTGTTAATGTAACAGTAAGAACTGTTCCTATATTACTTTTTTTAAATATATTAATTAGTATAGAACCTAATAGTATTAAAATTAAAGTACGACCTGTTCCATCCAAAGAATGAGTTAAGTCTTCACAGAAATCATTATTATTCTTAATTGTTTTAGCACCAATTCCATAAAATAGTCCTAAAATAATAAAGAAAATTGTAACAATGAAAACGAAACCATTACTAAAGAATGAATCATAACTGAATAATTTGTCAATATAGAATTTTTGAGTATAGTCTAATAAATTACCGGAAAATGGTAAACCAGGAATTATATTATATATAAAAATTAGTAAGTATAAAGCGCCAGCGATTATAGAGAAGATTAAACCTCTATATTCTCTTTTCCCTAATCTTAATTCTTTTTTCTCATCTTTAAATTCATATTTTTCGACATTATTAACACTTATTTTTTCCGTAATAACTGTTATTACAACTGAAACTAGAATAACAGCTACTGTCATAATGAAGAAAAAGCAGAATGTTGATAGAGTATAATTCATATCTATATTCATAGCATTTACTAAGGTATATTTTAGCATTTCACTATCGACCGATGTAAGTAACATATTAATACCACTACCAGCTGTTAAGGCGGCATAAACAGCGACAATACCTAGTAAAGGATTTCTTCTTCCATAGCTAAACATTAAAGCGGCTATAGGAATCATTATTACATATCCTAAATCTCCAGCTATACTTGAAAGAACACTAATTAAGACTAACCAAAATGTTATGGTATATTTTTTACAATATTTAGTAAGAATGGTAAAGGTGGTTTTGATAAAGCCACTCTTTTCCATTATTCCGATACCAATAAGAATGATAATTAACATACTTAATGGAGTAAAGGCTGTAAAATTAGATACTGTTGAAGTAAAAATATATTTAATACCACTTAAACTAAATAATGATTCAACACTTTCTGAAGTAACAGTATACTCACCTGTTATAGGATCTATCTTATTATAAGTAGCTTCAAATCCTATTAAATTTAAAAAACCACTTAATACTATAGTTAATAGAATTAGGATTATAAAGGTCATTACGGGATTTAAAGTTATTTTTTCTTTAAACTTATTCATCTTGTCCTCCTAATACTTTTTTTAATTTTTTTTCGAATTCTAGACGATCCATCATAATTTCACGGTTGCAATTAACACATTTGATTTTGATATCGACGCCCATTCTAGTAATCTGCCATTTGTTTGTTCCACAAGCATGGTTTTTTTTCATTTCGACAAGATCATTTAACTTGTAATTATTTTTCATAATGCACCTCCAATTGTGGATATGGAATACTAATATTATGTTTTCCAAATTCTACTAAGACAATTTTATTAGCATCTCTTTTGGCTTGCCATTGTTTATCTCTTTTGCATGAAAAGCTTATTAAGTATTTAACACATGAATCTGCTAATTCATTAACTCCTAAATATTGAACAGAATCTTTGTTAACATTTTCTATTTTATTAAATTTAGGAAGAACATTTTCATTAATTATTTGTTCAATTTTATCGACTGGTTGTTCATATGGAAGACATATATTATATAAAACATTTTGCTCTTTTTGAGATAAATTATTTATTTCCATAATATTACGGTTAGCTATAACCATAATTTCGCCACTAGCATTTTTTAATTTGGTCGTTTTTAAACCAAATTCAAATACTTCACCAGTAAAGCCATTATATGTTACCATATCTCCTACAATAAAATAATTTTCAGAAATAATGTTAATTCCATTTATTATATCTTTAAATGTATCTTGTAATGCTAAACCTAAAATGGTTCCAGCGATTCCTAGTCCAGCTAACAAACCACGAACATTTACACCATAAATACTTAGAATCGTTAAAACCGCTAAAACCAAAATTAAGTATTTAGTTACATTTTGGAATAAATTAGTAATAGTTCTTCTTTTTTTCTTTTCATAATCGACTTTACCATAATTAATTATCTCTTCAAATATGATAGCTAAAGTTTTATAGACAAAATAAGATATAGATAATGTTATGATAACACCATAAACTTCTTTTTTAGTAATTATATTTAAAACTACTTTTAGAAACTCTATCATTATTCACCATCCATACTAATGCCAATAATTTCTAATATTCTATCTAAATCACTATCAGAATCAAAAGGTATTTCTATTTTGCGATTATTTATTTTAACTCTTGTACCTATTTTTTCACGCATTATATTTTCATACATATTATGTTTAGGATTATATATTGGAGCTCTTTTTATTTTGTTTGTTTTTGGCATGTCTGCTTTACTAGTTAGTTTTTCAGTTTCACGTACACTTAAACCATCTTCAATTATTGTATTGGCTATTTCATCTATTAGATTTTGATCTGATAATTTACTTAGTACTCTAGCATGACCCATAGATATTTTGCCTTCTTTAACATAATCTTTTGTTTTAGTTGGTAACTTTAACAGACCTAAAAGATTTGTAATATAGCTACGACTTTTACCAAATTTTTTAGCTACTTCTTCTTGAGTAAAATTGTTATCTTCAATTATTTTGTTGAAGGCTTCAGCTGCTTCTATTGGGTTTAAATCTTCTCTTTGAATATTTTCTAGAAGAGCTACTTCCATCATTTCTTGATCAGTAAAGTCTCTAACTATAGCAGGAATTGTTTCTTTACCAGCTATTTTTGAGGCTCTTGTTCTTCTTTCACCAGCTATTATTTCATAACCTTTAATACTTTTTTTAACTATAATTGGTTGAATAACACCATGTTCTTTAATACTTTCAGCAAATTCAATTAAAGATTTTTCATCAAAATCTTTTCTTGGTTGATATGGATTGCTACGAATTTCCGTTAAAGGTATTTCGATAATATCGCTTTCTTGTGCTTCATTAACGATTTTCTTTTCAAAATTATCAAAGTCAATTGCTTCATTTGAAAATAATTGTTCTAATCCTTTACCTAAGGCTTTTCTTTTATTCTCCATTTCGACTAATCACTTCCTTTGCTAAATTTTGATAAGCTAGTGTTGCTCTACTTTCTGGTTCATAATCACTTATTGGTTTACCATGTGAAGGAGCTTCAGCTAGTCTTACTAGTCTTGGAATAATTGTATTAAATACTTTGTTTTTAAAATATTTTCTTACTTCTTCTATTACTTCTAAACCGATGTTAGTTCGACCATCTAACATTGTAAGTAGAACTCCTTCAATACGTAGTTCTGGGTTCATGCTTGATTGAACCATGATGATAGTATTTAATAATTGAGTGATTCCTTCAAGCGCATAAAATTCGCATTGAACAGGTATTATTATGGAGTCACTAGCAACTAAAGCGTTAACAGTTGTATTTCCTAAAGAAGGTTGGCAATCGATGATAATGTAGTCAAAGTCATCTTTGATAGGTGCAATAGCGTTTTTTAATTGTTCATTAAGTTTAAATGAAGAATTAGCTAGCATATTTTTAATAAATTCAACATCTAAACCTGCTAATTGAATTGTCGATGGAATAATAGACAAATTTTTGAATTTTGTTTTTATTATTGCTTCTTTAGCTGTACAAGCACCCATCATAACTTCATATATATCGTGAGTAAAACTGCCATTAGCGTAACCAAGACCTGTTGAAGCATTACCTTGAGAATCTAAATCTATTAATAGAGTTTTTTTACCTTCTTTACCTAGGGCTGCCGCTAAGTTAATACTAGAAGTTGTTTTACCAACTCCACCTTTTTGATTTGCTATAGAAATAACTTTTGCCATATTATGTACCACCTTTTTTATGTATCATTTCTCTAAATAATTTTATCATATATATCTAGAAATGTCATAAACTTTTATAAATTTTATTTAAATAAAAAAGGAAACAAATTTATCCT
>CANQFI010000108.1 GCA_947598455.1 uncultured Bacilli bacterium
TTAAAGGGATTTGCTTTATTAGCTTTATCGATTTGTGCTTGTGTATTTATTTTTATACTTATATGTCTTATATTAAGTTTTTTGGTTATTAAATCTGGATTATTATTTGTAGCATTAGAAATTGGTTGTATAGGAGCTGGGTTACTTACTTATTTAGTTATTTTAATTTTATTTGATTTTATTTTTAATCGAGCTTTAAATAAAAAGTTTTTATTAATATCTTTTATGAGTTCTTTAATACTTATTGGTGCTGGTATTGGTTTAGGTGCTATTAGTTTAGTTCAATTTGAGATAAAAGAAAATGATAATTATATAGAAACTGAGTTTAGTCAATCTATGACTGATGACAT
Source organism: uncultured Bacilli bacterium (assembly GCA_947598455.1). Next base: position 351 of record CANQFI010000108.1, read on the forward strand.
GGTTATTATTAATAATCGTAATTTCTATAATTCTTATATTCCTATAGAATATATTGCTAGTGATAATACAGATGTTAAGATTGTAGTTGAACATTCAAGATATAGTGTTGCTTTATTATCATCTAGAACAAATAATATAGTATTAAATGTTGTTGATGATAGAGATTTAACGATGGATTTAATTCGTCAAATAATTGATGATATTAATAATAAAAAAATAATTACTTATGATAATGAATTTAAAATTAAGGTTTATACAACGGAAGAAAATATTAATATAATAAAAGATAATGAAGCAAAATATTTTGATTTAATGAATGCTTATGAAGAAAGAATAAATGAATTAAATAATTTATCTTATGAAAAAGATGAGCAGATACAAGAATTAAATAATAAATTAGATGAACTAATGCAAGAATTAAAAAATAATGGTTATCAAATTACATATGATGAATATGGTAATTTAGAAATAATTGGTAATACAGAATTAGGGTAGGAACTTGTAGTTCCTTTTCTTTTGGAAGTAAAGGTTTAAGATTTTGGTAAATGTAAAAAGAAAATTAAAATCTATAAATTTAGATTTTCTTTTTTTCTTGAAGTGTTATAATCTTGATATGTAGAGGTAGAGTGGTAAAAATGAAAAAAGGATTTGTAAGGTTAGCTACGCCTGAAGTACAAACTGATAGTATTGTAGATGGTGAAGGTATTAGAAGTGTTATATGGTTTCAAGGTTGTTCTCATGATTGTCCTGGTTGTCATAATCCTGAAACTCATGATTTTAATGGTGGTGTAGAGGTCTCTTTAGAAGATGTAAAAAAACAAATTGATGAATTGGAATATCAAGAAGGTGTGACTTTTTCGGGTGGAGATCCAATGATGCAGATTGAAGCTTTAGAAGAATTAGCTAAATACGTTAAAGAAAAGAGTATGGATGTTTGGTGTTATACGGGATATACTTATGAACAAGTACTTGATTTAGCTAAAAAAAATCCCCATTATATGGAAGCATTAAAATATATAGATGCTTTAGTAGATGGTAGATTTGTAATGGATTTAAAAAGTTTTGATGTAGAATTTAGAGGTTCTAGTAATCAAAGAATTATTGATGTAGCTAAAAGTTTAGAAAAGGGTAAAGTAGTTAAATATAAAAATTATAAATAGAGATCTATAATAAAAGAAAAGTTAAAAGTAATATTATTTTCTTTTTGTTCTGTTCTGACTGCACTAATATTATAAGTTATAGTTAAAAAGCAAAATCATAGTATGATTTATATCTAAATTTATTAGAATTAACAAAATATATAAATAATTAATTTTTGAAGAAAGAAAAGGCTTTAAAAGCTTTTCTTTTTTAATTTTTATTGTATAATAAACCATTAAGTGGGTGAAGGCTTATGGGGAATATAAAGCTTAAAAATTTAAACTTCTCTTATAATGACGATATCCTAGTATTTAAAGATGTTAATTTTACTTTAAGGAAGAGTAAAACTTTAAGTATTATAGGATCTTCAAATTCTGGTAAAACAACATTACTTAAAATACTTAATGGTGAATTAGAATATCAAGGAGAAGTTGTAATAAATGGGGTATTAGTAAATAGTGATAATTTTGATGCGTTAAGAAAATGTATTGCTGTAGTATTTAAAGATACTAATACTTTAGCTGATATTGTTCAAGATGAACTTAGATACCCACTAGAGAACATGAATTTATCACCAGAAGAAATTCGTGAGCGAATAAGTGAAATAAATGAATACTTTGGGATAAATAAAATATTAAAAAATAATGTTAACTCACTTACTTTAAATGATCGAACACTAGTTAAAATTTTATCTTACGCTATTATGATTCCATCATATTTAGCTTTAGATGATTTACTTATTGATTTAAATATAAGAACAAAGATATTGTTACTTAATTATTTAAATTCTAAACATATTACATTAATTAATGTAACTACTAATATGGAAGATGTTTTATATACAGATTATGTATTATGTTTATACAACGGAATTAGTGCTTTAGATGGTAAGACATTAGATGTTTTAAAAAATGAAAAAATATTAAAAAGATTAGGTTTAGATCTGCCATTTATGATTGATTTATCTATTCAGCTTCAACTATATGGTCTTATACATAAAAATTATTTAAATATGGAAGCTTTGGTGAATGATTTATGGAAATAGTATTTAATAACTTATCTTTAATTGAAAATAAAAATACTACTAAAGAAATAAAATATTTAGATAATGTTTTTATAACAATTAATGAAGGCAGTATAGTTGGGATAGCTGGGGAAAATTTAAGTTTTATAAGTGATTTATTAATGGTCATAAAAAGACCTAGTAAGGGAGAGTTAATATTAGATGATTTAGTGATTAAAAGAAATAGTCATATAAATAATATAAATATGTTAAGAAAAAAGATTGGGGTTTTTGATAATACTAATCATTTTCTTGGAAAAACAGTTAAAGAAGAAATTGAGCATGTAATGAAGAATTATGATTATCAAACTAAAGATGATAATAAACACATTGTTGATTCTTTAAAGATAGCTGGTTTATCCATTAATTATTTAGATAGAAATCCTAATGAATTATCTTATACAGAAAAGAAAAAACTTAATTTAGCTTGTATACTTTCTTATAATCCTGAAGTATTAATATTAGAAGATTTTTATAAGGGATTAATATTTAGAGAAAGAGAATATTTTAAAAAGTTATTTTTAAAATTAAAAAATAATTTTAATAAGACGGTTATTATTTTAGGTAAAGATTTAACTTTTATGTTTAGTCTTGTTGATAATTTATATGTTATTAACAAGGGGAATGTAGTAGTTAATGGTGAAAAGGATGTCTTTTATAATGATGATTTATATTCTTATTTAGAAATGCCTAAAATAGTAGAATTTACAAAGTATGCACAAAGTAAAGGACATAAAATATTAGAATATACTGATTTAAAAGAACTTATAAAGGAATTATATCGTAATGTTAAATAAATTAGATTATTCATATAATGATGAAATATCATTAATACATAGAATAGATCCTTTATTGAAATTTATTGGTTTATTTATTTATATATTAGTTTGTTTATTTAAATATGATAATATTTTGTTTATTATAAATCTTAGTTTAGTATTTATAATTATTTTACTTAGTAATGTTTCTATTTTTAGATATCTTAAAGTAGTATGGAAATTAAAATATATAATTATAATATTGTACTTTATGTTATATCATTATCAGTTAGATATAATGGATATAAATATTGTAGTATTTAAAATAGTATTTTTAGTTTTATATATGGCTGTTATAGTTTATACAACTACAAAAGAAGATATAGGTAAAGGTTTAGCTAAAGTAATTAATGTTTTTAATTTAATTGGAATAAATATTAAGAAAATATCATCCTTTATTACAAATATAATTACTTTTATTATTAGTTATATAGATAAGATGAGAGAAATAATTAATAGTGGAGAATATAAAGGTATTGTTTATTCTCATTCTAATATTTTAAATAAAATAAAGTTAGTATTTTGTAATTTAAAAAGAGTGTATAAAGATTGTAAAAATCAGATGAAGTTAAGAAAAAGTGATATGAGGTATAAGTTATATAATGGTAATATTGTAAGTAAGTATAAGTATCGAACTAAATTAGCTATGTTTGATTATGCATATATAATAATGTATATAGGATTAGTATTATATTATATTTTGAAGGTGAGATAATGAATTACTTAGTTACAATTGCATATGATGGTAGTAAATTTTATGGTTTTCAAAGACTTAGAGATTTAGATAGTGTTCAAAAGAATTTAGAGAATGCTTTAACTAAAATAAATAAAAGTGAAGTTTTAGTTAAAGGTGCTGGTAGAACTGATCGTGGTGTTCATGCTTATGGACAGAGAGTAAGTTTTAAATTAGATATTAATATTTCACCAAAGGGACTTAAAGATGCTTTAAATTCTTTATTAAAACCTTACATATATGTTAAAGAAGTTATTGAAGTATCTAGTGATGTCCATGCTAGGTTTAGTGTTAAGAAGAAAAAGTATAGATATAAGATTAATATTGGTGAATATAATCCATTATTTACTGATTATGTATGTCAATCAGAATATAAATTAGATATAGGTAAGATGAAGGAAGTTGCTTCTTTATATTTAGGGATTCATGATTTTAGAAATTTTGTGGCTGGAGAAAGAGAAGATGCACAAGCTGTTATTTATAAGATAGATTTTGATGTAGAAAATGATATTTTAAATATTATATTTGAAGGCAAAAGTTTTTATAGATATATGGTTAGAAATTTAGTAGGAATGATGATTGAAGTTGGTCGAGGTAAAGAAGATATTGCTAAAGTAAAAGAAATGCTTAATAGTAAAGAGGAAATATATGGTTATACAGCACCAGCTTGTGGGCTTTATTTAGAGAGTATTGAATACTAAAACTAAATAATTTGACAAAAAAGGGCGAAAATAATAAAAAAATAACGGAAATCCGTTGATTTTGTTTGACTTTTTAGTTGGTTTTTCATATAATTTTAATCGGTACATTTTATTTGTTGGAGTTTGTGAGCCCTGGGAAAGCGAAGCAGATGAAGACAGTGAAAGGAAATTTTTATGAATACATTTATGGAAAAGAAAGAAACTGTTGAA
>CANQFI010000109.1 GCA_947598455.1 uncultured Bacilli bacterium
TAAAAAAAAGATAGGAGGTAGAACAGTGAGAAAGTTGAGTTTGTTGTTTATATTGACTTTTTTAGTATCTATTACTACTGGTTGCGGTAGTAGTAAAATTGTAATGACTTGTACTACTAATCAAAATTCAACCGGTGTAGACATTAATATTAAAGAGGCAATAACTTTTAAAAACAATAGAATTATAGATGCAACAGTAACAACTACAAGTACTTTTGAAAACGCAGAAGCAGCTGAAATTTTTACAGAAAAATATCAAAGCACTGAAGGCGCAGAAGTAAAAAAAGATGGTAATGTTGTAACTGTAATAGAAAAAGATGATATTCCAAATAATGAAGTAGTTGCTGAAGAATTGAAGCAAACATACGAAGAAGATGGTTGGACATGTAGTATTTCTAAATAAAATTCATGGTTTTTAAATCCTGAATTTTTATTTTATAGAATGGTCGATGATTTAAAAATGTTACAAATATTATTTAGTTTTTTACCTTTAATTATTATAACTATTTTTTTACTTATAATAAAAGGAAAACATATTGATTTTAAAAATTTATATTTTTGGGGCTTAATGTCTCTCATTATGTCATATGCGCTTAATTATATAATTGAATTATTATGGCCAGGCGTAAATATAGATTACAAATATGGGGATACTTTTACTAAGTTTTTTGCCTTTTTAATTACAATTGGTTTTGTTGAAGAATTTTCAAGATATCTTTCTTTAAAATTTTCTAAACCTAAAACTAAATATGAAATATTAATAAATGTTATATATATTTCCCTTATTTTTACAGCGTATGAAGATTATTCATATATTGGCCTTGCCAATGATCCTATAAAACTAGGAATAATTAGAGTTTTTACTCCTGTTCATCTTTTGTTTGCATTAATAATGGCTTATTTTTTTATAAAAGCTTTAAAATCAAAAGAAAACAATAATAATACTCTAAGAATTATTTATGAAGCAATAGCTTTAATAGTACCTATTTTATTTCATACAATCTATGATTTTATCTTAAAAGATTATCCTATTAATAGATTAAATATATTAATAATTTTATTAATTTGTATTATATCTTATGGCTTGACTTTTTTAGCTATTTATAATGTTAATAAAAATAGTGAAGAAATAGCAATAATTAAAAATAATAAAGGCGCTAATGTTTTTAAAATTATTATTATAATATTGTTTAGCTTATTTTATATATATGCTTTTCATATAAGTTTGTTATAGATATAATTTTGAGATATATCGACGTATAAGAAAAAAAATAATTGTCTAATAAAGAAGTAGAAATACTTCTTTTTTTCAAAAAATTTATTTTGGTAAATAAAAAAAAACTAAATATTGCAAAACAAAAGAGTACATAATTACTATGTACTCTAATTATTGATAAACAAATAAAATCTTTTGTTTGTTTACCTAAGATCATATAACTTAATATATTACAGATATCAATCCTCATTAAGTTTATCTTCAAGGCTTTCTCTAATATCTTCGTCAATATCTTCGACAACATCAAGAAATCTATCGATAAATTCGTTATCTAACCATTTTGAATAAGCTAAGAAATAATCTAATATATCCATAAAATCATCTTCATCATAGTCTTCAAGTTCATCTTCAAAACTTTCCCAAAATTCATCATCATCAGTATATAAGGCTAATATTTTTCCAATAAAATCATATACCTTATTTTCATCTTTCTTCTTATCAGAAGAAACAGTGTATTGAACTATATTTCCACCATTAGGTTCAAGATAACGATATCCAATATAACCTTCATAAGAAATATTTGGATATTTTTTTTCTAATTTTTCTAATGTCATTTTTAAAGCAGTATCGCCACTTACATCTGCTGCAAACACATCACCATTATCATAAGAAATTAAAAAACTATCAAACGAAATAAAGATGCCCTTATCAAAATCCGAAATACTAAATGGTTGAAGTATATCTTTATCCTTTTCTACACAATTTCCATATTTTTCTTCCACTTGATCTAATAAAAGATTCCATTCTTCCAAAAAGGTCTCCTTAAAAAAATTTTTTATTTCTTCTTTCATAGAATCTTCACAAAATATTTTTAAACCACTTATACTATCACAATCATATAAGCTCCAAAAAATACCTTCATCTAAAATCATATTATCATCTTCCTTTCTTAGAAAATTATAAAATTGAGATTCATAGATGTCAACTATTTAGAGTATTTTCATATTTTGAGGACAATAAAAGTATAAAATGAATTAGTATAAAATAAAAAATTACATTATAATACTTAATTACAATAAAAAGTTAAAACTAATAGTAATCTTAGAATTTTTCATTAAATAAATAACAATTCTTTACACTTTAAAAATATCTTTAGATAACAACAATTCCTTCTTATGATAAAATTAAAAATAGGAGAAAATTAAAATATGAAGAAAAAAGTTATTATATTAATAGGTGTCTTTTTAATATTATTTCTTTTAAGCTTCGGCTGTATAAAATTAATTGGAAACAATAAAAAAGATTCAATAAATTTCGATAATATGAATCAAAAAATAAATATATCAGATTCAAATAATTTAGACGAAAACTCAAATACAGAACCTTCATCTGAAAATAGTAGTGAAAAAGATCAAAATCCTGAGGAAAATAACGAATCTGAAGGTGAGATGCCAACAAGCGAACAAGAAAACACAATTACTACTTCATATATTCCAAATACATCAAGTTCCGGCACTCAAAGCAACACAAATAATAGCAAACAAAGTACAAATTCAGAATCAAGCAATATTCCAAAAGAACCAGAATCCCAAACTACTACACCTGAAGAAAATCCAAAAAGTATTGAAGAAAGAGTAAACGAAACATTAAATAAAATGACATTAGATGAGAAAATAACTCAAATGTTTATTGTTTCATATGATGCCTCAACTATGACAACGCCATTTAAAAATATGTTAAGTACATATAAACCTGGTGGTTTTATTTTATTTTCATACAATAAAAATATATCGACATACACTAATACATTAAATCTTGTAAATAATATTCAAAGTACTGCCAAAATTCCAATGTTTATCTCAATAGACCAAGAAGGTGGAACAGTTCAAAGACTAACAGCTTTATCAAATCCATCAGCTACATATATTCCTTCAATGACATTATTAGGAAAAACAAATAATCCTGATTTATCATACAAAGTTGGTCAAGTAATGGGTGAGGAACTCCGTACATTAGGAATAAATATGAATTTTGCTCCAGTTATAGATGTTATGGATAATGTATCAACCTCAATTATGAAAAATCGTAGCTTTGGTAACGATCCAGAAAAAGTTTCAAATATGGGTATAGCACTAGCTAAAGGACTTAAATCAAAAAATGTAATTCCCGTATATAAACATTTTCCTGGTCATGGCGGAACATCAACTGATTCACACAATGATTTACCAGTATTAAATAAAACTAAGGATGAACTAAAAAACAACGATTTAATACCATTTCAAAAAGCCATCAACAATGGAGCTGATGTTATAATGATTGGTCACTTATCAATACCTGAAATTGATCCTATATATCCTAGTTCACTATCTAAAGTAATCGTAACAGATTTACTAAAAAACGAAATGGGCTATAAAGGTCTAGTGGTAACTGATGCCTTAAATATGGATGCATTAGTAAAAAAATTTAGTGAAAAAGAAATATATGAATTAGCTATTAATGCTGGAGTAGATATCTTATTAATGCCAAATAGTCCATCAAGTGCCTTACAATATATAAAACAAAGCATTAATGAAGGTAAAATTAAAGAAAGTCAAATAACTGACTCTGTAAGAAAAATATTAACTGTTAAATATAGTTCATTAGTAGAAGGAAACTTATCAAAAGATTATTTAGGAAGCCAACAACATAAAAATATTATTGCTCAAATTCCTAGTAATTAAAATAAAATATCATTAGGCTAAGTAATTCTTAGCTTTTTTAGTTTTTCTTTTTTTAACTAAATATTAGTAAACAAAAATTAAAAAAATTTTATGTATTTTATAAAAAAATTTAATTATATGATAAAATATATTACTAAGAAAAAAGTTATAAAATTAACAATATAATAAGTTATAAAATAGCGGAGGTATGTATGATATTTAATATTAAAAAAAAATTTACCGATCTTTTTTCCTTTTTTATCTTATAGGAAAGTTCTCCAAAGCGTAGAAAAAATATTATGATAACTTTAAAAAGTATTTTAATAAAAAAGGTGGTTATCCTAAATTTAAAACTAAAGGAGTAAAAGATAGTTATCGTACAAACTATATAAAAAATAAATATAAAGATAAAATAACAGGTATATTGGAGGTATTTTATGGCAAATGATTGTCATTTTAAAATGAATTTAAAAGCTAGTAACAAAGATAATATTAAAAAATTCATTAAATGCTTCTATTATAAAAAACACATTCCTGATCTTACAGTACCAAGAACAAATTTAACAAGAGTATCAAGAATAAAAGAATATAATGGTAGTTATTATTGCCGTATTAATGGTGAGTGCGATTGGAGCATATGTATTAGTATGACTGACAATAGTAGAACTTCATTTATTAATTTAGAATGTGTCATTGATAAATATAGATTAAGAACTATAAATTATTTTTGTCATCTTCATAAAGTTAATGTCGAAATTATTAGTACTATCTATGAAGATGGAACTTGTGAACATCTATATGTTAATGAGTTGGGTAAAACACTTATTTATGAATGTAATAAATTTTATAAGTGTGATACATATAACAAATTCATTTATCAAGAAGTATTAGATAATGGAGACGATATTAAAACTAAAATTGAAAATAATTATTTATATTACTTTCTCCTTAATAGATACGAACAAAATAAAAAGAAAAATATGTTAGCTTTATTTAGAAGTAAGTGGGCTGATTATAACTATTTTTATACTAATAAAGTATTTACTGATAAAGTAGTTACTAAAGAAGAATTAGGTAACCAATTTGACATTAATTA
>CANQFI010000110.1 GCA_947598455.1 uncultured Bacilli bacterium
CTTTTTAATATCTACTTTTTATATATTTAGTAAAGGATATAGAATTTTCATCGATATTTACATTATTATTAATACCACTGCCAAATTTAATATTTGGCTTAACATCAAAACCATGAAAATCAGTACCGCCCGTAGTTATTAAAGAAAATTCTTGAGCTAGTTTTTGATAATAAGATCTTTGTTCTTCTGTATTGTTACTATGAATAGTTTCAATACCTTTTAAACCAATACTTTTTAGATAAGCAATTTCATCGTGTAACTCTTCATCACTTAATTTTAAAGACCAAGGATGAGCTAAAACAGCAATACCATCAGCATTATTTATTAAACTTATTATTTCTTCTTTAGTTAAAGTCTTTTTACTATCTTTAATGCACTCATATACATAATTTAGATACTTAGTAAATGCTTCATCCATATTTTTAACATAACCATTTTTAATAAGTAATTTACCAATTTCGGGACGACCAATATTGCCTTTAGAAGAAAAAAGAATATTTAAGTCTTCTTGGTTAAAAGTAATAGCAAATTCATTTTTTAAAATTTTTAAATACTTTTTAATTGTTTTATGAGATATTTCTCGTAATTCATTTAGGGCTTCGTTTAACTCTTTATTATTTAAATCAAAGTTATAACCTAATATATGCATTTGACCTTTAGGTACTTTAGCGTTCATTTCTACTCCACTATATAATGTTATATCATTATGAGGAATATTAACTAATATTTTAGAGCCTTCAATATAATCATGATCTGTTATAGCATAGTACTTAAGACCTTTAGTAATAGCCATATTTAATAATTCTTCTGGTGTTTTAGTACCATCTGAATAAATACTATGTGTATGTAAATCTATTTCCATATTATAAGCCCCTTTTCATGAAATTATTTATTTGCGATTACGATAAGTTCCCCACCATTTAGGGATTATATCTTTTAATTTAGTTGTTTTGGCTTTTTCTAAGTCAACTAAAACTTCAATATCACCATATTCAGGAATTAATTCAAAAAGATATTCTAAAGAACTATCAGAAGGCAAAATTACTTCTTCTAATTCATTTAAAACAACTATTTTAGTTATTTTATATTCATGATCATTAAACATATTAATAACAGCACTTTTTTCAGCACTACAACTTATAAGTGAATTAGAGACAATACTGCTACCATTATATATTTTATTGTTACTAGCCAAAATAGCACAAGAAGTATTACCAGTTAAAATAAAGTCAGATATTTCCTTAGAAACAAGATTTTTTTTAGCTGCTTCATATAGATATTCCCAAATACGTTCCATATCACACCTTCTTACTAATGTATTATGATAACATATCAATTCTTCATTTACAAACTTGATTAGATATTTTTGCTATATTCATTAGTTATATAAACAGCTGTTTTTTTGCCATTTTCTTCATTTAACATCGTAAAAGAAACAGAAAAATTCTCGACTTTTTTTATTTCACTTTTAGGTATTGTTAAAGAAATTATTTTTTCAGCTCCATGATATACTTCTTCTTTTAAATCGTTATAATCATATATATTGCCATTAATCATTAATTTTTTTACTGAGACAATTTGAGTTCTAACATTTCCATAATTATTAAAATCAAAATAAATATAAGTATTATCTTTGTCTTCTTCAGTTTTATAATAACTTAATTTTGTTTGATTTTTATTATCAATTTCAATCAAACCAATACGATCATTATTAGGATAATTAATTCCTGTAGAAGATACTGGATAACGTTTAACTTCCTCGTTGCCTTCAGAATCAATACTTTTAAAATAAAAGACTAATTGACTAAATGATTCTATATCTAAAGCATCTAATTCTGATTGATTAATACGAATAGTTTGAGTAGCACTCTCTTGAGGATTTAATGATCTTGTAAAAGTTGTTGTTGTATCAAAACCATCAACTAATAATTTTTCTAATATAATAGTATATGGTTCACTTTTAGTAGAGAATGTTATATCCATGTCATATCCTAAGTTAGATTCTTGAAAATCAGAAAATTTTAATTCATAACTATCTTGTTCAAATTCGTAACTAGAAAAACTTGGTTTATCATATTTTGTTTTAGAAGATTCGGGATCTTCTTTCCCTTTATCATCAGTATTTGAAGAGTTTTTCCTTTCTTCAGTTTGCCATGGTAATTTTAACTCAAATCTAACACCATTTTTATAAAAATGAAAAACACTAAAAACTATTAAAGCTAGAATAATCAAAACAAGAATAATAATGCCAACTTTATTAGATGAGCTTTTTTCCAAACGAATGACACTATCATCAGATGGATAGTTATAGTTCTTTTTCATACTATCGCCTCTTACTATATGTATATTATACCATAATCATAAATAAAATATGGTACTTATTTAACTTATATTATATAATTATAACATAGGTGAAACTTATGAAATATGTAAGATATTTATTTATTATATTTTTTTTAAGTATTGATATAGTCTTAGCTAAACAAAACATCGATATAAGTAACAAAATAATTAGCTTTGATAATATAGAAAATTATAATTTACAGAGTTTTACAGTTGTAGATGATAGATTAATAATTGTTTTAGTTAATTATGATAATGATGCTGGTATTATAAAAGAATATTCACTACTTAATAATAAAGAATTAAGAAATATCGAAATAAATAAGGTTGGTCATGGTAATGGTATTACTTATAACAATAATAAATTATATATTTTAAACAGTTCTGGTGATGATACAATATATGTTTATGATAGTAATTCATTAGAATATATAAATGAATTTAAAGTAAATCTACCTATTAGAAGTATTACTTATGTTAATGAAGAAGATATTTATTTAGTTAGAACTTATATAACTGGTTTTAAATTAGATAATAATTTTAAATTAATTAGTAATGTACCTTTTATTAGTAATTTAAGTGCTAATCCTGATATTGCAAGACAAGATTGGACTTATTATAATGGTTATCTTTATTATGCTAATTGGTCTTGGAAAAGACTTGGGGGAGATGGCGCTAATATGATATATATTTATAATTTAAAAGGTAAATTAGTAGATAGTTTGTATACAAAGGATAATTTAGGAGAATTAGAAGATATATCTTTTTATAATAATAAAATGATTTTAGGATTTAATGGATATGATGATAAAATTAATTTTTATCTAGAAGATTTAGTTGATATTAAAATAGATGAAGAAGAAATTAAGGAAGATAAAGTTCAAGAAGATGAAATAAAGAATAAATATATTAATTATATTCTATTTGCTATAGGAATTTTATTCTTAGTATTTATTATTATTTTGGGTATTAAAAAAAGTAAGTTAATTAAATAACTTACTTTTTACATTTGATAGAAATTAATTCTAGTATTACGATTATGATCTGATAATAAGACGGCAATAAAATCATTTAAAGATATTTCTAAATGGAAACTATGATGATAATCTTTGGGACTATAAGAATCAAAAATCATAGTTGTTGTTTCATTATCATAATTAAAGCGACCACTTATAATAGCATCTTTTATATAATTTAATTTAGTCTTATTAATATTAGAATCATGTCTGTTTTCATCTTTAGCATCATTTAAAGCTTCACGACGATATTTAATTTCTTTAACTAAATGTTCTAATTCAGCACAATTACGCGCTAAACCAGCACTATTTTCTGATAATAATTTAATGTTATTTTTAGGAATTAAACGAGTATTATTTAAACATTTATTAATTCGACGATTAATAACAACAACTTTTTTATTTAATTTTGATAAATCAAAGATAATATTTTTATATTCAGGTGTTTCATAATCAATTATACTTGGTTTTAATTCATTTAAATCTAACAAAGAATAATTAAATAAGCGGTGAAGATTTTCTTCATCATATATATAATTAATATAGAAATTAGAAATAGCAAATGCGTTTAAAATATCTTCACGAGTTGTACTACTTATTTCATAAGCTTTACGACATTTTTCTAAAGGATAATTTTCTTTATAAGCATGAACTAAACTTCTTAATAACTCATAAGTATTAATTAAACGACGTTTATTTTTATTAGATTTACTATTATAACATTTAAAAGTATCTTCAATAAACTCAGTTAATAGTTTATTAGAATCATCATGTTCGTTATATATTTTTTCAAGAGCTACTTTTTCTTCTTTTGTAAAAGTGGCATTTTTCTTATTAATAGATAAACTGAATCTTTCTTTAGATAAAGTACTATTTATTTCTTGAAGCTTTTTAAAATCATAACCTTCAATATCAGATAATATATCAATTAAATATTTAACATCTTGATATGATAATATACGATTATCTTTATGACATACAGAATATTCATATAAAGCAATGTCTTTGACAAATTTATTTAAAGATAAACTTTGATCCTCAGGAATAGTTACTGTATAAAAGGAATATGATGTACGATCTTGTGATAAATTCAAATTATTATTTAGGGAAGTTATTAGAAAATTAGCAAATTCAACTAACCATTCAGAATCTACAACTAAACCATTATCAAACATAATAGTATTATTATAATTACATACATATTCACCATTAGCTAAAGCAGTTCTTAAATAATCTATTAAACTTTCTTCAGTTTTAATAGAAGGAACTTGCATTTTAAAATAACTTATTCCTTTTACTTTATCCATATAATATTTAAGTTCTTTCTGATCTAATTTAGCAAGTTCTTCTTTAGTTAAATGGTTATTATTCATAATTTGTAAAGAAGTATATAATAAATCTAAAGCTATATAGTCAAAATCAGAAATAAATTTTAAATTTTTACTACGATTGTTTAAGATCTTTTCAATATAAACACCTAAATGTTCATTTGATTTTGTCATATTAATAAATGTATTTAGCTTAGAAATATTAGCTATTAGTGAATTCCCCTTTTTCATATTCTCACCTATTATTCATTATAACATAGGAAGAACAAAAGTAAAATATATAATTATAATAATTATTTTACACTAAGATACTTCCTAATTC
>CANQFI010000111.1 GCA_947598455.1 uncultured Bacilli bacterium
CCTCTCATTAAATTTTCTTTATAATAATTAACTACATCACTATATTTATCAATTTCAATAACAATAAACATACCATCGTCAATTGATTCTTTTGTTAATGTGTATAAAGAATAAGATGACTCTTTCATAAAATTTTCTTCCGTAGTTAAATAATCAATGTATTCATCATATTCATTATTTGATAGTTCACCATCACAATATTCATATGATATTAAAACTTCATCATCATAAGATGAACTATTTACATTACATATTCTTTTTTCACCAATAACTTTATATATTGTTGGAATTTTATCTCCATCTAAATCAACATATTCTTTACTACTTTCATTACCTAAAAGTCCAAAAGTAAGAATAAAAACAAATGCCATAATTCCAACAATAAATAATATAATTGCTATTGGTATTATAATTGCTATTGCTATAATTTTTTTATTTTTAGGTTTTTGATTTCCATTTATCGGCTGTTGAACAGTACTAATATTTTGCTGACTCCCATAAACAAAATTATTTTCTCCATTATTCGTAAATTTTACTATTTCACTTCCACATTTATCACAAAACTTATCATTGTCTTTTACTTTATTTCCACAATTTCTACAATACATTATTACCACCATTTTAAGTATATCATAATACTTTTAGAGCTATAATATAATATTTAAAACTTGTTAACATTATAAAACATCTTATATCTTGTTTCTGTCTCTTCTAATATATGAAAACCTAATTTCTTATATAAATTTAAAGCTTTAATATTATCTTTATAAACCCATAAATAAACTATTTTATTATTATTTAAAACTTTTTTAATTAAATCACTACCAATTCCTAAATTACGGTAATTCTCTTCTAAATAAATTTCATCTAATAAAATGTCATATTCATAGTTACTAACTAATATAGATCCAACTACATTATCATCAACAACTACTAATTTATAATCATTTATCTCTTTAGGAACATTATTACTAACATAATTCTTTATTTTAGTTAATTCGTTTTTACTTAAATCTTTTGCATAATCTAAAATTGTTGATAACTTATATTTTATTAACAATTCAATATCCTTTTTAGTAGCTTGCTTTAAACTATATTCTATTTTACTTTTAATATTGGTTTCCATTTTTCACCAACTTTACCTTTTATTACTCCACAATAAACACTATAATCCCTTAAATTATTATCAAATGCTATTTGTTTATAAGTATCTATACAAATATTAATAACTTCTTCATTATATTTAAAATTCCCCTGGTAAAAAACAATCTCATTATTCTTTATATATCCTCTAACTAACTTCATATATAAATCTTTATTAATGCCTAAAGCACTACACCACTCTTCATGACTTAAAAAAGAATTTTTTAAATAAAAGATATGCCCTTGATATATAATAAAAGCTATTCCACTTTGATAAAATTCTTTATCATTCATCACGATCTAAAAACCAAGCTAAATAAACTTCAAAATCATCAGGATGATGCACATAACAACGACACATTCTTATAAATAGAACAATATTTAATAATGCCTTTTTATATTCTCTATCACCAGGTAAAAAATCTAATATCATTGTTTCTCTTAAATTTCTAAATAATTTTACACTTGAAAATATTGCAAAGTAAAAATCATATAAAATATCCCCTACTACAGGCATCGGATCAATAACTCTAATTAACTTTTCATCATCAATCAAAAAATTATGAACTCCAAAATCTCCATGAAGTAAGTACTTAGGTGCATCATACTTTTTTATCTTTTTTAATTCTTTATAAACTCTACTAAAATCATAATTTAAATTACTAACAGCTTGATAAGAATAATCTACTTCATCTTTTAAAAATTGATACCAACTTTTTTTATGATCTTCATATAAATATCCATATCCATCATACTTATATAATTTACAATTAGTAACTATTCCAAAACATTGCTCTATAATTCCCATTACATCTGGATAAGCAATATCCTTAAACTTAATCCCCTTAATAAAATAAAAACATAAATATCCTAATTCTTCACTATAACACAATAACTCTTGAATTCTTTCAGTATCATTATAAAATCTAAAATATTCTAACTGAGCTTTCATTGCTACTTCATCCACAGTTTTTACTAAATATTTTTCTGCAATACTAAAGACTAAAGAATCAGTTGTACCATCTTTATAGTAAAAGATCTCTTCTTTATTAATAGTTATCTTTAATTGTTTTTCTAAATCTTTGATAATATCATCTAACATATTTATCTCCTATAAGTTTTAGCTAAATAAAATAAGTACAAAATAATACTTTTTTATTTTACATCCTTTTATTCCATTCCTATTTTTATATTACAACAAATTACTAAATTATTAAAGAGTATCTTTTTATCTTAAATAGTCGATTTTTAAAAGACATAAAAAAGATAACATTTTCTTTTAAAATAGTTACAAAAATATCATTTCCATTATCTGTCAAATGAATATCTATATAGTTATTTTTCTAATTTATCAAAAAAATTATAACTTACTGACTTATTTAATTTTTATTACATCATTATTAACAATTAAAACATAATTCACACCAAATTAATAAGAAGTTTTAAATCTTGATAATATTTACCTAATATACTATTTTTCTTCTTGAAATTTATCATAATAGACTTTATAAATTGATTCATATATTAATTTACTATAAGCATTAATTCCATAAGTAGTTAAATGAATACCATCTGCTATAAAATATTCTCTATGCCCTCTTGCTGTACCTTTCCAATCAATTACATGAAAATTATCATATTTATTAGCTAATTCTTCAAGTTTTTCATTAACATGAACATCATCATTATTAGTTACATTTACCCAAAATATTTCACGATCGCCACAAGCTTCAACTATTGCTACCTTACACTCTTCAGAACAATCACCATTAGCACCTAAATTGAAGACAATTGGTCCTTCAAGCAATCCTTTCTTTTTTAAATCAAACACAATATCTTTAGCATCCAATATCGTACGAGATATTTTAGCATCTATATAACTATTAGGAAATCTTTTATATATTCCATCAGCTGCACCTAACATTATTGAATCTCCAATTCCAACCACCGGTAATTGATGAACTTTCATACTAAATTCATTATCATAATTTTCCAAATCAGACACTGCTTCATCCAAACTATCATTTTTTTCTTGCGATGACAAAATATAATCTTTTTGTTTTTCTTCTATTAATTTTTCATTATCTTCTAATTTCTGTTCTAATTTATCCATCTCTTCTCTATAATCCTTAGCCGTAACAAATTTAAATTCTCCAAATAAAGCAGCCCCTAAAACTAAAACAGTAATACCAATTTTAAATTTTCTAAACTTAACTTCTTTAAATTTAAAATCTAATATATAATGTAATAAATAAGCCAAAACAAAACTACTAACAAAAACAATTAAAATATTCAACCATATATTAATTTTCAATAACTGTAATAAAAATATTATTGGATATTGAACTAAATAAACTTCATAACTTACGCTAGATAAACTATTAATTAAACCATCAACTTTAAACTTTTTATCTTGTTTAAATAATATTCCATAATCAATTAAACGACAAGTAATTAAACTATCAACAATCATAATTAAAGCCAAATATTTAAAATCAGCTCCAATAAAACAAAATGATAAAAATAAGATACATACATAACCACCAAATATAATATAAGAGACCATCTTTTTTTTAAACAAATTCGGTACTAATTGTCCATAATAGACATGAACAAAACCTATAAACATTCCACTTATAAAAGAAAACATTCGTGCAAAACTACTATAATAAGTAATCATTATATTTCCTTTAATACTTACTAAATAAAAATATATACAACTACCAATTACTAATAAAGCTAAAAAAGCACAAGGTATAACTTTATTGATACTATCTCCTATTCTACGTAAAACATTAAAAATAAAAGGAAATACTAAATCAAATTGTAATAATATACTTATATACCATAAATGCATAAATGGTGAATCAATATGTCTTGCAAAATAATCTAAACTTGCATTTAACTGCCAAAAATTATTATATCCCAATAAAACAGAAATTGTTTCTGGTTTCAAATTCATCCAATTAATACTAGGTATTAAACTAACTACTCCAATTGTTATCATAACAACTACTAAAAGAGGAATGTATAACCTTAATAACTTATTCAAAAAATATTCTTTATAAGAAAAATCTTCTTTTTTAAAAGCTGAAATACAAGATAAATATCCACCTAATACAAAAAATATACAAACAGCTAAAAAACCACCTTTTAAAATAGTCAAATGATATAACAATACCGCTAAACAAGCTATCAATCTAATATAATCAATACTTTTTAAGTACTCTTTCACTTTCATATAAATTCCTCTTTACTCGTTTTTATTATATATAAAGAGAAATAATCTGTAAATACAAACTACTTTTCATTTTGCTTATATTTAATTGTTACTTTTAAAAAATTTACTTTTTCACTTATATACTTTTATTTAATTTTTCCCTATAAAACTCATCTATAAAACTTAATATTCTGTATCCATGATTTATAACTTATCTTATATTTTAAACATTCTTCACTAATATCTAAAACCTTATAATAATATTATCCATATTAATATTCTTCTCTGTTTCATATTTAATAAAACACCAAATTACTTTGGTGTTTTATTAAATATGAAACATGTATAATTTCTATCACAAACAATTATCTTTACCTTACAATCATATTTACTATCTAATTCATTTATATAATCATTTATATTATAAGTTAGTAATTCTTTTTCATACTGGTTAGAAGAATTATCTTGATTTTCAGTTTTAAGATTCTTTATAAATTCATCAAATCCTTTTGAAAGTTTACTATCTACTTTTAAAGTAAATGATTCTATATCTAAAATAGTTTTATCTTTTATAAGATTAAGAGCATCTATAACTTCCTTTTTACTATTTGAATAACCACAAATAATTAAATATTCTATAT
>CANQFI010000112.1 GCA_947598455.1 uncultured Bacilli bacterium
ATGTTATAATATAAAAAGAAAGCAGGATGCAACATGAATTATTTATACGGACTTAATGAAAAACAATTGGAAGCTGTTAGCCATATAGATGGACCTTGCTTAGTTTTAGCGGGAGCTGGTAGTGGGAAAACGAAAGTTTTAACAACGAGAATAGCTAATTTAGTTAATAATGGAATACCATCTTATAATATTTTGGCAATTACTTTTACAAATAAAGCAGCTAAAGAAATGAGAGAGAGATTAGATAGAATATTACCTGATAATAGTGCTTTTGTTGGAACATTCCACTCATTAGGGGTTAGAATTATTAGAGAAAATGCACCATTACTCGGATTAGATAGGAATTTTGCGATAGTTGATAGTGATGATGTATTAACTTTAATTAAAAAGATTATGAAAGATAATGATTATGATCCTAAATTAACAAGTCCAGCTTATATTAGAAATAAAATTAGTTCTTTTAAAAATGATATGTTAACTGATGATGAAATAGATAGATTATTTAAAACACCCCAAGATGAGATAGCTAAAAAAGTTTATTATGAATATATGGAAGTTTTAAAGAAAAATAACTCTGTTGATTTTGATGATTTACTTAGATTACCAGTTAAATTATTTATGGAAGATAAAGAAACTTTAGAAAGATATCAAGAAAAATTTAAATATATATTAATAGATGAATATCAAGATACAAATGAAGTACAATATAAATTATCTAAATTATTGGCGCGTAAGTATAAAAATATATTTATTGTAGGTGATCCTGATCAATCAATTTATATGTTTAGAGGAGCTAATTTTAGAAATATTTTAAATTTTGAAAAAGATTATAAAAATGCCGTAGTTATTCCATTAGAAGAAAATTATCGTTCAACAAAAAATATTTTAGATACTGCCAATTCTGTTATTAAAAATAATAAAGAACGTAAAGAGAAAAACTTATGGAGTAGCAATGGAGATGGATGTAAAACTAAGTATTTAAGAGCTTATGATGATAAACATGAAATTAAAATGGTTTTAGATGAAATAAAAAGATTAGTTGATGATGGTTATCGTAAAAGTGAAATAGCTGTTTTATATCGTACTAATGCTCAAGCCAGATTAGTAGAGGAAATGTTTTTAAAATCTAATGTACCTTATAAAGTTGTGGGTAGTTATTATTTCTATTCTCGTAAAGAAATTAAAGATTTAATTTGTTATTTAAGGTTAATACTAAATAATAATGATGAAATAAGTTTAAGAAGAGTAATTAATGTTCCTAAAAGAGGAATAGGAGAAGCTACTTTAAATAAATTAGAAAAGGAAGCTAGAGAAAATAATACTTCTATGTTTTCTGTTATTAGTAAAGGTAAAGAGCAATTATTTAAAGAACTTATTATACATTTAACTAAAGAAGCAGAAAATCACTCTTTAACTGAATTAATAGATATTATCTTAGAAGATACGGGAATGAGAGAAGAATATAAGAATGATAATACATTAGAAAGTGAATTAAGGCTAGATAACTTAGAAGAATTTAAATCTATTACTAAGACTTTTGAAGAACGAACTGGTTCGGTTAGTTTAGCTGATTTCTTAGAAGAGATTAGTTTAATAGCCGATATTACAGAACATCAAGATGATGGTAAAGATGTGGTAACTTTAATGACAATACATAGTGCAAAGGGATTAGAATTTGCTGTAGTTTTCTTAATTGGTATGGAAGATGGAATATTTCCACATCAAAACTCTTTTAATGAAGAAGGGGGATTAGAAGAAGAAAGAAGATTATGTTATGTAGGAATTACTAGAGCTAAAGAAAAGTTATATATAACAAATGCTAAAAGAAGAATGCTTTATGGTAAAGATGTTGTAAATCCACCTAGTAGGTTTATCAAGGAGATTGATGAAAACTTATTAGATGTAGAAAATGAAAAAATGATGCCTGAAGGACAAATAAATCGTGAGGAATTATATCACAATAATGAAGATGTAGAATTTAAAGATGGTGATATTGTAATGCATATGATTTATGGCAGGGGTGTTGTAATTGAAGTTAAAGGTGATTTTTTGACAGTGGCTTTTGCTAAAAATTATGGAATAAAAAAATTAATGAAAAATCATAAAAGTATAAAAAAAATAAATTAAAAGGAGAATATTGATGCAATTATTAATTATGGCGGCAGGAATGGGAAGTCGTTTTGGAGGGTTAAAACAAATAGAACCGATGGGACCTAATGGGGAATTTATTATAGATTATTCAATTTATGATGCTATTAGAGCTGGTTTTTCAAAAGTTGTATTTATTATTAAGGAGGAAAATTATGAGGTATTTAAGGAAACAATTGGTTCAAGAGTAGAACCTCATATTCCGGTAGAATATGTATTTCAAAAAATGGATGATATACCTTCTTTTGTAAAAATACCTGATAATAGGGTCAAACCATGGGGAACAGCTCAAGCTATATATGCAGCAAGGAAGGCTATTACAGAACCTTTTTTGGTAATTAATGCTGATGATTTTTATGGTCGTGATGCCTTTATGGTTGCTAAAGATTTTTTATTGAATGCTAAGAAAAATGAGTATGCAACTATTGCTTATAAAGTTACTAATACTATGACAGAAAATGGTGCAGTTAAACGTGGGGTTATTAAAAGCGATGATAAGGGTAAATTGATATCTTTAACTGAAAGTTCTATTGAAAGAGTTAATGATAAAATAATTGCTACACCATTATTAACTAATGAACCATTTGAAATAACAGAAGATACATTAGTATCAATGAATTTATTAACGTTTGATTTATCTTTATTTGATTATTTAAAAGTAAAAATGGATGAATTTTTTAAAGAGAATACTGACAATTTAGAAAAATGTGAATTTTTAATACCAGAAATATTAAATCAAGCTAATAAAGAGGGGTATGCTAAAGGATTAGTTATTCCTACTAATTCTACATGGTATGGAGTTACATATAAAGAAGATAAGGAAGCAGTAAAAGAATCAATAAAAAAATTAGTAGATGAAAAAGAATATCCTAATAATTTATGGAGGTAATTATGAATCCACAAGAGAGAATAGATGATTTAATATCTAAAATAAATCATGCTAGTTATGAATATTATGTTCTTGATAATCCAACTATGACAGATCAAGAATATGATGATTACTATAAAGAATTACTAAGTTTAGAGGAAAAATATCCAGAACTTAAGAGATTGGATTCACCAACTAATCGAGTTGGAGGAGATGCTGTAGATAAGTTTGATAAAGTGACGCATGCCCATCCAATGTTATCTTTTGATGATATTTTTAATGAAGAAGAAATTAGAGCTTTTGATGAAAGAATTAAGAAAAGTGTTAATAATCCAACTTATTCATTAGAACCTAAAATGGATGGTTTATCTGGTTCTTTATTATATGAAAAAGGTGTTTTAGTACGTGGTGCTACTAGAGGTGATGGAATAGTTGGCGAAGATATAACTACTAATATTAAGACAATTAAATCTATTCCTCTTCGTTTAACAGAACCAATAGATATTGAGGTCCGTGGCGAAATATATATGAGTAAAGAAGCTTTTTTAAAAGCTAATGAAGATCGTCGTAATAATAACGAAAATGAATTTGCTAATCCACGTAATGCCGCAGCCGGTTCAGTTAGACAATTAGATAGTAAGATAACTGCTAAACGTAATTTAGATTTTATGGCATATTTTATTCCTAATCCAGAAGATTATGGACTTAAAACACAGAGTGAGTCTTTAGCTTATTTAAGAAAGTTAGGTTTTGTAACTAATTATAAATTAAATGGACATGCGAAAAATGTAGAAGATATCTTAAAATATATTGAAGATTTAGGAAAGAAAAGGCCTGATTTACCTTATAATATTGATGGTGTTGTTTTAAAAGTAGATGATTTAAATGATGAAAAAGTATTAGGTTTTACTTCACGTGTTCCAAGATGGGGTATTGCTTATAAGTTTCCTGCTGAAGAAGTATTGACAGTTTTAAGAGAGATAAAGTTTACAGTAGGGAGGACGGGTAAAATTACACCTAATGCAATATTTCATCCAGTACATGTTGATGGTTCACTAGTATCTAAAGCAACACTACATAATTATGATTATTGTATAGAAAAAGATATAAGAGTTGGAGATGTTATATCAATACGTAAAGCGGGAGATGTTATACCTGAAGTTGTGGAAGTTAAGCTTGATCGTCGTACAGATGATGTTAAAGACTTTGTAATGATAGATAAATGTCCAATGTGTGATACACCATTAATTAGAAAAGATGCTAATCATTTTTGCCCTAATGAACATTGTCCAGCACGTAAAATAGAGGGGTTAGTTCATTTTGTTTCAAGACCAGCAATGAATATAGATGGACTTGGAGATGCGATAATTGAAGATTTCTATAATATGGGAATTATTACAAGAATTGAAGACATATATAATCTTAAAGATAAAAGAGAAGATATTATTGAATTAGAAGGCTTTGGTAATAAGAGTGTTGATAATTTAATTAATTCGATTGAAGTTAGTAAGAGTAATTCAGTAGAAAGATTATTATTTGCTATTGGAATTCCTGGTATTGGGGCTAAGACGGCTAAAGTATTAGCTAAAAAATATAATAATTTAGATAATTTAATGAAGGCTTCTTTAGAAGAATTAACAGAAATTAAGGATATTGGTGATATTTTAGCTAATAGTATTGTTTCTTATTTTGCGGAACCTAAAAATCAAGAATTAATTAGTCATTTAAAAGAATTAGGTATTAATATGGAATACAAGGGTGAAAAGACAATTAATAATCCACTTATATCTAATAAGAAATTTGTTATTACAGGAACTATTAGTTTTATGGGACGTAATGAAATTAAAGAATTACTAGAGAAATATGATGGAATAACTGTTGATTCAGTAAGTAAGAAGACTGATGTAGTTATTGTTGGTGATGCACCAGGTAGTAAGTATGATAAGGCTTTACAATTAGGTATTGAAATATGGAATGAAGAGAA
>CANQFI010000113.1 GCA_947598455.1 uncultured Bacilli bacterium
ATCATATAAATCAAATAAAGCACATCTTAATGCACAACTATCTACTTCCTTTAAAAATGGATAATTAACAATTAAAGCTGGAATTTGTTTAATTAAAGCAAAATTAGATAGGAAAATATTATCTTTTTTCTTACTTAACATATAGTTATATATAAATCTAGTACACCCTATAGTTTTATTAATTAATTTTTTTTGTTCATCATTAGGATACATTCTAAATTTATAAGCTTTATTAATAATCATGATCATTTTCCTCACGTACAACAATTATATAATGTGAACTAGTATTCACCAATGTTTTTTACATTTATGAGAACTTTCCTATAAAATAAAAAAAGAAAATTACCATTTTATTATGATAATTTTCTTTTTTTAAACTATCTTTGAGATATTTTTCCTACTTTTTATATTCATTTTATCAATTACTAAGATATCAAAATTTTCTAGATGAGTTTTCATTAATTCTTCATAAGGATATTTTCCAATACCATATTCTCTAATTAATCTTTCATTATCTGGAAATACTCCTAAATGTGTATATTCTAGAAAGTCATATTTATTATCAAATATATAGTATTTTAAAATTAAACCTGTTTCTTTTTCAAATTTTTTTATACTTTCAACATCAAATTTTTTAGGTACTTTTTTAGCAAGATTTTTTAACTTATTTTGAGCGAAAATGCTATTCATATAAATAGTTCTAACATCTTGACAAAGATCAATATAATCAGTAACTTTATCGACATTATTCATGATGATACGATACTTTTTCAAACTACGGCCTCCTTTTCATTTAGAATTTTATTCTAAAATCAAATGGTGAGCAACAGTATCGGTCACAAAAAGTAAAGTTAATTTTTATTATTTATTATCTCTTCTATTTTTTCACTACGTTCTTTAATCATAATATTAATATTATTAAACATTACTTCTAATTGATTAGCATTTAAATCATATATAGAATTATTTTTATCAATCTTTTTTATAATCTTTTTATTTCCATTAGCAAAGTCACTCTCGACTATATCATAAGGTATTCCATTTTCATTAACAAAAGGATAAAAGTAAAAAAATTTAACGTACTCATCAAATGATTTAAATGATTTAAACCATTTTTGACCATTTGAATTATCTTTTAATGTTAATATATCACTAACTACATTTTTTTGATTATCAAGATAATGTTTTATTTCAAGCAAAGTTAAATCCACACGATCTTCAATATAATATTTTGCATTACCTTTGCTATTGATACTTCCACCTCTTGCTCTATTATATATTTTCCAAATATCATTTGGCCAAATAAATGATCCACCAATTGTTCTTGATTCCATTACCCAATTGATTACTTTATTTATTGATTCTTCTTTTTCTTTGCCCTCGATCTTACACTTTCTTAAATATACTCCATAAGGATGTTTCATTTCTTTACTAGGAGCAGAAAAGCCAAACTGATCAGAAACAAAGTTAATTATAACCTTTTCTTGCTCATTTACAAATTCACAATTTATATATTTATCTTCTGTTGTATAATTATATTTTTCATTATTAGCTTGGTTGTTTAAAAAGATACATAAGTCACTATAAAAAAGTGAGTTAATACGTTTTTTCTTATCACTTGTAAGCATATCTGGATCAACATAAGATGGCCCCTTTTTATTAAGATCTGTTACTTCTTTATCATCCCATAGCAAACTTAACCACTCTCTATACTTTTCTTTATATTCTTTTAGTGCAGCTTCATCATTTAAATTCATTCTTGCATTCTCAATTGCATAACAATTCATTCATATCATTCTTTCTTTTTAATTGATTAATACAGGTATCATGACTTTAATAACTAGGTCATCATTATCTTTATTACTATTACCATCTATATATTGTTCGATAGGAATACCTATAATTTTATAATTTTTTAATTTTATTTCATCTAATATTTGTTTATATGTTTGTACTATATCTGAATATTTACCACAATGTTCAGAACATAAATAAGTTTTTCCTTTTATTACTCCATTTTTTAATTCATTAGATATTTCTTCTAAATAATTTCTCATTTCATCTTTGTCTAAATACTTATAATCTTCTATATAATAAGCATTATTTTTTTCTTCTAAAGATGTTAAATTATCGCATAAATATCGTGCTGTAAATAACATTATATTTTCTTTTTTAGAAAAATCGAGTAATACTCCTTTTTCGCCATCAATAAAAAACTTACACTCTGTTTTTCTATCTTGTTCCATTATTATTTTCACAGTATCATTCTCCTATTCTTACCAAGAATTTAGCGCGGGCTATTTTGGTCAAACTGCCTTTTTTACAAGTTAATCCTGTCAAGAAATCAATAGCTCTAGTAACTAATTTAGGTTCAAGTTCACTTAAATCTACCACCATATCATCCTTAACTTTTTCTAAATCACTATAACTTTTAATTTTCATTATCTCACTCCTTTAAAATCATTTTAACAATGTAAAAGATGTTAAACAATTTAATTGGTCATATAATGTTAATTATCTTCTAAATATTTTTTTAAAATTCTTTGTATTTCATCTTTTAATTTTTGAGGTTTAATAATCTTTATAAATTCAAGATTTCTTAAAATATAATATTTAAACCCTTCAATATCCTTATTCAAAATTAATCTAAAATGGTTGTTATCATATTTAGATATTTTAATATCTTTTCCAAACACTTCAATAACATTATCAAGTAAAGAATTATCACATAATACCTCAATATCTTCTCCTATTCCTCCATACATAGAAATAGAAGCATCAATAATTTTCTTTATATCTTCTTTTTTTATTATTTTAGAAATATTTTCATCTAATATATTAATATTTTTCATACGATCAAGTCGAAATTTTTTAAGACTCTTTTCACTTTTTTTTAGGGCAATTAAATATAATTCTTGAATAGAATAAATTATTGCATAAGGAGATACAATATAACTTTCTATCTTAACATTTTCTAAAGTAGGTTTAAGTTCATATTTATAATAATCAAAAGAAATCTTTTTTTTCTCATAAATTGCGTTATTAATATCTTCAATATTTTTGATAATTTCCTTATTATTGGTTTTAATATTATTAGAATATATTTGATAATCTTTTATCTTTTCATTTTCATATATATTTTGCATATTTTGACATTTCTTAATTATTTCTTTAGATATATTTTCTGGTATAAAAGTAGCATAACTAAAAGTATCTATAATTGTTCTTATTTCTCCTGGTTCAAAATCTGTATCAGGATTATTTAATAAATGGTAATAATTTTTATTACCTACTTTAGAAACGATAATATCGTAATCTAACTTATCTTTTAAAAGAGTAATATTTCTTTCAATTGTTCTTCGATCATTTTTAACATTGTATATATTTTCAATATATTTAATAAGTTCGGTAACTGAAAGTTTATGTTTCTCACATGAGTATTTTTTTAAAATATTTATGATATATAGAGCATTACCATTTTTTTCGTGGTATTTTTTATCCATTATCAATCACCTAATCTTTCATAACATTTTCATTTAATAAAGTATTACAGTTTTCGTAATCTTCTCCAACTAAAAATTTATTGTAACCAATAATTTTTAAATATTTATACTTTGGCTTAATTATTTCTTTTCTTAATTTTAAATCATATACGCTATATAAATTATTATTACATACTTTTACTTGATAAATATTATCTGGATAAATATCACAGTACTTTGTTTTTATCATTAATTCTAAATCTGGAGATGGTTTTATATATTGATATTTAAATGGAACAATAATATTGTTATTTTTATCTAATACACCATCTTTTTCTAGTTCGCTATCAAAAACTTTAAAATATGTTCCTGTATTATCCATTGCTTCCATAAACAAATATTTTATAGGTATAATAATATTTCCTTTTTTATCTATTAATCCGTGTTTTAATATTATTATTTCTTTACCTTTAATCATTTGATATTCGTATGGCAACATTACTTGGTAGTTTTCTCCACATTCAATAAATGGATAAATATACTGTGGTTCTATTACAACTTTACCATTTTTATCTACTAATCCCCAATTTCCTTCTAACCCATATACTTTATCAACGGATGTGTGGGCATTCCAATAATCTACTTCGTTTACTTCACTTTGACTTTTATTACTTACCGCATAATTACCATCTTTTAATTTACATACTTGTTTGTATTTTTTTTCTAATTCTTTGATACCCATAAAGACTCCTTTCATATTATAAAGTATCATATGAATATAAAAATGAAAAGTTAATTGGTCATAGAATGTAAAAGAAAAAGATTATTATAAAGTAAATCCAAAATAGTTGATAAATAAAAAAAAATACACTAGAGTTTTCTAATATCTTTTATTTGGATTTTTTTTAAAATAGAATTCTGGTATCATATCAAAGCTATTTATTCATTACTAAGTCAATTAGGATTTTTTTCTTTAGGATTAGATTCAGCAATAAGTAATGTAATTGCGACAAGTGTATTGTTATCAATAACTTAACCTTTTTCATTATATAAAATATTATAAAATTTTAAGAAATATATAAATAAGGTAGCAGCTATCCTTTTATGGCCATCAATAAAAGGATGATTTTTAGTTATTAAATATAAGAAATTGGCTGCTTTTTCTTCAATAGTAGATACAAATCTTTTCCATCAAAAGATTGATAAATATCGCCTATTATAGATTTTAAGCTTTCATCTCTTTCAAGAGCAAATAAATCACTATCATTTCCAATTTCAAGTTGACTAACTATATTTTTACAATCTTCATAAGTAATTTTTTTATTGTTTTTTGTTCCATTTGGTTTAGTAATTTTTTTATGATTATAATCATCAAGCAAATTTAAAGCATTTGAATAATTATTTATTACTTTGATTTCTTGTGCTTATATTCCTGTTAATTCGGTATCTATTCTTCCGGCGATATCGATTAATTTTATTGTTTTTTCAAGATACTCTAATCTCTTTTGATTA
>CANQFI010000114.1 GCA_947598455.1 uncultured Bacilli bacterium
AAATAAAAAAAATATTTTTAGGATATTTTACTTTAATAAATTAAATTAGTTAGTATTATTAATTTTAAGGATGTAAATATCTAATATTTTTTTTAAATCAAGAGTAACTATTTCGTTAACTTTTTCTAAACAATTATAGTATTTATTAGCATTTGATT
Organism: uncultured Bacilli bacterium; assembly: GCA_947598455.1. The sequence continues at coordinate 159 of CANQFI010000114.1, forward strand.
CATATAAAGTATATAGATAATCTTGATTAACAGTTATTTGTTCTAACATAGGTGGTAATTTGATTATAAAAGGTTTTAACTTGTAATCATTAAAATCATTAATAGTATCATTATATTCATAGATAGATAAATATGATGGACTATTTCTTCTATATGATTGACTAAAGATAATATATTCTTTGTTTTGAATTTTTTTAGTAGTTAAGCCTTGTACTTTATTAGGGACTTTAAATTTATGTTGAAAAGTTAAGTTTATTTTATTATTTTGCATAGTAATATTGTATTTTTTTACTAGACCATTATTATCTAAAGAAAAGTTACCAATATATAGATTATTGTTATCAATATAAAGATAATCTATTTCAGTTTCTTTATCATTCTTATAACTTTTTAAACCACGACTGATATTAGTTATCTTTTGTTTATAATATACTTTTTTATTTTCTAAAAAATCATTTAAAGAATAAATGTTTATTTCTTTATTGTTATCTGGTAAATAGATTAATTCATTTATTTCATCATAAGCTAAACCACCAACATGGGAATTCATATCTAATTGAACAATGTTTACTAAAGAACCATTTTTATCCATAATATAACATATTGAATTACTATTAGGATTATCAGAATAATAAGTAATAAAGATATTATCCTTAATAAGAGTCATTCCTTGAGGAATCATATTTTCTATAATAGGAACTTTAATATTAGCTTCCTTTATTGTATGAGGCAAAGCTGGATAATTATCAAAAAGATCCATTATACTTTGAGGTAATTGATTATTAATACTTTCTTTAATAGTTATATTATCTATTCTTTTTATCTCTATTGGAATACTATTATCATTATTATTAATTTCTAAAGCTTTATGGTTTAAGTAAGTAATAGTAGTAATTGTTATTATGATAAATATTAAAAGACATAATATTATTTTTTTCATTTATAACACCTTTGATTTTCTTATATTTTTTTTTAAAATTATTAAAAGGCTTATTTTTTAATAAAGTCAGTAATGATGGTATAAATGTTAAGAATATTTATTTTGTCTTCTTCTGAATAGTTATTTAGAATTTTATCAATTTGTTCTTTTTCTTTTAAATTAGTATTTTTTAATAGTTTTTCAAATTTATTTATGGCATTAGTAATAGAGTCTTTATCGTTAATACGATACGGAGATTTTTCTTGCATAATACCATATGGATATTCTCTTCTTAAAACTGCATTTATATTTTCTTTTAGTTTACGATAAGTAGTAGGATTTTTATACTCTTCATTAATCATAATAGCGTAAGTTATGTTATTAATAATGTTATTTTTACTTTTTATTGTATCATAGTATAAGTTTTTAAATTTAGCATACTGCATGATAACTTTTTCTTTTTTTAAATTTTTCTTTTTAGATTCAAGAAAATTTTTTTGGTCTTTAGTAGATATGTTATATAAATTAGCCATATAGATAATTATTAAGAACCATATAAAACCTTTAATATCTTCAGGATTAGGTATAACAGTATTTACTTTTGATATAAAGTAATTATAAGTAAATAAACTAAGAGCTATACTTAGTAAACTTTCGATTAGGAATGATGATTTACTAATGTCATTTTCTTCTTGAGTAATATTAGTAATATAAAAGTTTCTAATAAATATTTCAAAAACTACAATTAAGAAAATATTGGAACTTATGGCAGGTATTAAGGCAGATATAATAATAATATATACTGAGGGAATTAGTAAGTGATTGACTAATCTATTTTCTTTTTTATTAAAAAATTTTAAGATAATTGTTAAAGGTATTGTAAGCAGTATTTGTGATATTAATGTCATTAAGGTCATACGCATTCTCCTTATTGGTTGTTATACTACTATAAAGACTTTAAAAAGTCAAATAAAAAAGCAGGTTTAACCTGCTAGATTTGTGATTTTAAAATTCTTGTTAGGATAATAATTAATTCTGGGTCTTTAACGCGATCAACATAGGTATCTTGACCATCAATTATTTCTTCAACTATTGCAACATTTGTCGGTATTATATCTTTATTTTCATCTACTCCCATAACAAGAAAATATTTAACACCACCATACATTGTTTCATTTAATACTACATATTTTTCATTATTTTCTAAACTTATTATAGTATTTGTTCTTAAACTCATAAAATCCTCTCCTAACTATAGATTTTATTATTCTATTGTGCATCTGATATAACTATATTATCATTATTTTCAGTTTGTGTGTTATCATTTTGTGCAGTTTCTTCTGGTTGGACACTTTCTTTAACACTATTTTCTGTAGGTTCTGTAACTTGAATAGTTAAAATTGGTTCAATTACTTCATCATTTTGTTCGTCAACTATGTTTTCTGGTGAAGTGTCTAAATCATTTATAACAACTTCTGATGGGACATCATTTAGTTCGTTAATTTCAGGATTTGAAACATCTATTGAAGGGGTTTCTGTATTAGGTATATCTTTTAATTCTTCTGAATTTGGTACAACTATTTCGTTAATGTTTTCACTTTGCTTTTCTTGTTGTTCTATATTAGGAAGTTGGTTCAATTGTTCTGGGTTTGGTATTTCATCTTCATTAACAACTTTTATACCACGTTTATCTTCTAATCCTTTGGTTTCTTCTTTAGTTTTAGATATAGTTAAAGATTCTGAATTATAGTTATCATAGTTTTTAGGAACTAGTTCTTTAGAATTATCTATAATTGTTTTATCAATTGAATCTATTAAATTAATTTTTAGTTCATTTTCTAGACGTCTAATAACGTCAATCGGTGTATCAGGGAATTGACGACGATGTTTTAAGTCGATAACTGTTTGAGCTAATTCTTTTAAAGTATCTTTATCTTTATTTCTAGTTCCAATATCTATTAAACCAGATTTTCTAGATAATAGGCGATTTCTCATGTTAGCAATTTCTTTTTGAGCATTAATGATATTATTTTTTAGTTCTTCACTATCATTTTTTATCATGAATGAAGCTTTTTCAATATCTTTTGCTTCATCTAATCTAAATTGAGTAGCAATTTTTTCAGCTTCGACAATATCTTCTCTTTTTTCGTCTAAAGATGCTTTTAAACTTGCTTTTAAACTAATATTTGAATCATCAGTTTCATCATATGCTTTTTGAAATTCAATTAAATCTTGTTTCATTTCATTAATCATATTAACCATTTCTTGATCTTTGACTTTATATTCAAATACTTTATCTTGATCAACTAAAGCTACTTTAGCTTCTAATTCTGTTAGTTCTGTTTGCCAATTATTAATTCTTTTTTCTAAGAAACTTATTCTAATTTTTTCTGGAGTATTTGCGTCTAAAATATTATAAGATTTTTGATCAATTTCGTTAGCAAAAGAATCTCTTGATTGTGTTGCTCTTAATAATTCTTCTTCCAATTTATTATCGTCGGGAACGTTTATATAAGGTTGGCGTATAACTATATTAATTAAATCAACAAGGTAACTCTTAGCATTTTCTGGTGCATCACCGCTATTTATGATGTCCTTGATTTTGGTTTCGATATATTTAGGGTCTTTTTGGATTATTTCAAGTCTTTTATTTAATACATCTATTTTTGTTTTTAATTCATTTATTCTTTTATTATTTTTATCTCTTTTAGTATGGTCGATATAATTGTCTTTATTTTCAAGATTTTTTTGTGTTTCATTTAGTAGCTTTTTCTTTTTATCGATAACTTCTTCAAGTTCATTTATTTCTTCTGTTAAAGCGATAATTTTTTCTTGAATAGTTTCATAGTCTTTGTTTTCTATTTTTAACTCTTTAATTATATCGCCTATTTTTGAAGAAGTTTCATTAATTAATTTGTTATATCTATTAACTGTATCATTATCATTGACTGATTCAACACGGTCTTGCATACTTAAGATATATTTTTCATAACTTGTTTTTGTCTCTCTTAGTACATTGGTACTTTCGTAAGCTTTTGTTTCAGATTCTTTTAGATTGTCTAGTTCTTTATTTTTATCTTTTAGTTCATTTTTTAAAGTTTGAAGTTGTTTTTTGGTTATAATTTCAATATTACGATCGGCCATTTCAGCGCTTGAATCGTAACTATCATCATCTGATAAGGATTTTAAATCATTGATATCTTGTTGATATCCTCTTATTTTATCTTTGATTTCAACTTCTTCAATACGCAAAGATGGACCGTCACTTTTGGAACGGCACATTTTAACTAAAACATCTAAATTCCATAAGACTTTTAATTTATCGTCCATAATTATACACCCTTTTATTCTAGTCTAAATATATTCTAACATAAAGCATTTTTATTTTCAATAAAACTATTATTTTATCTTGCTAAACATATATTTATTATAGTGAGGTGGTTTATGCATAATTTCCCACCAAATGTTGATCCTAAAATATCTACTTTGAGTGCTGTTATTATAGGATTTGCTTTAATTGATCATTTTACGGCCGGAGAACAAAATGCACTTGGTAACTGGTTCATTACGATTGGGCAAATTTTAGAGAATAATTCGGCTTTTCAACAGGTTATTGAATCAAGAATTCAAGGAACGACAATTAATATTAATAGTCAAAAGTATAAAGAAACAGGTGACCCATATATGGATAATGAAGCATGGACCGAATCACCATCAGATAAACAATTTAATGATTTAAAAAAAACAGTTGATATTATGAAAGAAGAGTTAGAAAAATTAAAGAAATAAAAAAGAACTATTATACTAGTTCTAATTTTACTGTTAGAGCATCGTCTCCAACTCTTTCTTTTAATTTTATGATTCTAGTGTATCCACCATTTCTAGTTTCATATTTTTTAGCTAATTC
>CANQFI010000115.1 GCA_947598455.1 uncultured Bacilli bacterium
ATTATAACATAGGAAGAACAAAAGTAAAATATATAATTATAATAATTATTTTACACTAAGATACTTCCTAATTCTTTTTATTTTATAAAAATATTAAATTAAACGATTTCTTACTTTTTCTAATAATTCTTTATTTTGATTTATAAATTCTTCAATAGTCGATAAGTCTAAGTTATGATACTCTATTTCGAAAGCAACTCGTCTACTGATTGTTCTTTTGACACTTTCAATTAAAGTAATTAAATCTTTTGTTTTATTATTTAAAGATAAATCCTTTTTTTCTAAATTTTCTAATACTTCATGAGCTGAAACACTAATTAATTGATTACTAAAGACTAAAAAATAATCTAAATTGGAAGAATATTCAAGACTTAAAAGTTTATAATTACCTAAATCTTTATTTAAAGATTGATGAAACTTATTTAAATATGAAGAATTTAAAGTTAATAAATCTATTTTATAACGCATTATATCATCAATATTTTGGTTTGTTTTATTTTCAATATATAAAAGGCTTTTGATAAAATTGGAATCAGTTATAGAAATCATGCCAGTTGATTCATAAAGAGCATTAGCATAATTTATTTCTTTAGTTTTATTATTTATCTCACTTACTATATCAAGATATAGATTAAGATATTCTTCTTTAGTTTCAGGAATAATAAGTTTTTGATAGTTTTGAGTTGTAAAGGTAGGTATTGGGTTTTCTTCAGGATTAGGTAGGATAAATTCAGTACTTTTATGAAAATTATTTGTTTTTATATTAGTTTGATCATTTTGTTCCATATATTTTAGACCTTTCTATATAATCAGTATCAGTTATTACTTCTATACCATTTTGAATTAATAAAGCAGCTGTTATACCATTACCATCTATTAAATGGGAGGTAAATGTTCCATCATACACTTTACTACAGCCACATGAAGGACTTTTAGCTTTTAAAACAGCTTTTTTAATATTTAATAATTGACATAATTTTAAGGTTTCATTAGCACCTTTTTGAAAAAAATTAGTAACATCTATACCTTCTTTATTCACTACTCGACCATTTTTAATCTCGGATGCTAATCTAGGTGTACTAAGTCCACCAGCTATTTCTGGGCAAAAAGGAATTACTTCTTTATCTTTTAAACTTAATAATAATTCTTCTTGATAATTATTTTCACCATTATATTTACAATTAATACCTAATAAACATGAACTTACTAAAACTTTTTCTTTCATAAAATAATCTCCTATATTAGAAAAAAATCAATTATTCATTGATTTTTCAATTTTATGTTAATTTTTATAACTTAATTTCTTTTCTAATCATTTTTACAACTACTCTAAACAAGATGTAGTATAAAAGAATCCAAACAACGATTGATAAAGAAACTAATATATATAAAGACTTATGAATACATATAATAATGTCTAAGGCCATTATAGATGTAAGTAAAGCAGCAAATATACCAATTAAAATATATTTGCAAATACGATTGACGTAAGTTAAGATATTCTTTATTGAATTATTCACTTCACTATTATCATTTCGACCAAAAATCATAGAAATTATGGTACAAATCATTTTAATAAAATTAACAATTAATAATGTTACTAGTAAAAATAAAAGTGGTATGGTAACAAATAAATAGTAATAATGTAAATCAAATAAAAATTTATATATTGCGACAATTCCTACTAAATAAAAGACAATACTAGCTATGTATGTTATCAAGCGAAGTATACTATTCTTTTCTAAATTCATTTATATCACCCTATTATACTCTATTATAATTTATATTATATCATAATTTTTTATAAATGTTTTATTAAAGATTCATAAAGAATATCAACTATGTAGTTTGAAGGTTCTAAGTCATATTTTTCAATTAGCTCTTCAATAATATGATCATTATATTCAGTATCTAAATATTTAAAAATAGATTCCTTTTTATTATTTAAATCAATAAGATAATTTTCAGTATAAAGATTATCAATAATTAAAAGTGGTAAGTCTTCACTCCATTTGGCAAAAGCTGATAAAATCTCTTTAGTACTATCTTTATAAGTAAATGATTCTTTATCATAATCAATTAATTTTTTAAAATCTTCAAAAGCTATTAGGTCTTCACGTAAACGATAATCAAAACGTTCAATTAAGTTAAGTCCTTTTAGTTTGATAGCTGATAATTGAATAATATCACCTTTTTCTTTACGAATAGCAGTTGGTATAATTTCCAAGATAATATATTCATCATTTAATAAATTCATTTAACTCCCATCTTTCTTTTTATATTATACTATATTTATTAAAATTTTTATTTTATTTTAATGAATTATGTTTTATAATTGTTCTAGAAAGGTTGTGTTTTGTATGAATAAATTTTGTCCAAATTGTGGCAAAGAAGTTGCTGAAGGTTCTCAATTTTGTGATAATTGTGGAGCTCAAATAAATATAGTACAACAAGGTACTACTCAAATGCAATATGGACAACAACCAGTTCAACAAGTTCCTATTGGTACTCAACAAAAATCAAAAATATGTGCTGGTTTATTAGCTATTTTCTTAGGTGAATTTGGAATTCATAATTTCTACTTAGGTTATACTGGTAAAGCAGTTGCACAATTACTTATTACTTTAATAGGTTGGATTGTGTGTATTGGTCCTTTTGTTTCAGCAATATGGGCTTTAATAGAAGCTGTTATGATTTTTACTGGTTCTATATCAACAGATTCAGATGGGGTTCCATTAGGTCAATAAATACTTACATAGTGTAAGTTTTTTTTGACTAGAAAAGGAGGAAAAATGAAAAAGAAAATATTTACTTTGATTTTAATATGGTTAGTTCCTTTTTTTACTTTATTTTTATATTATTCTTTATATTTAATGTTTGATTTTTCTATTCCTTGCTTTTTACATAAACTTACTAATTTGTATTGTCCTACTTGTGGAATAACAAGGCTATTAATTGCATTATTAAATGGCAATATATATGAAGCATTTAAATATAATCAATTAATGTTTATTCTTTTACCATTAGTAATAATTTACTTTGGAATATTATCTTATTTATGGATTAAAAATAAAATAAATAGAAATTTTATAATTATATCAAAATATTTATTATTTTTTGTAATTGTATTATTAGTTGTTTTCGGAATTATTAGAAATTTAGATAATTTTAGTTATCTTAGGCCATAATAAAAAGGTACTTTTAAAGTACCTTTTTATGTTAGATCGACATTATAAAACATAGTACGAAAGTATTAATATATAAAATATATATAGATCCTTTCTATTCTACATTTTTTCTTTTTTTATTTTAATTATTTTTGGTTAAACAAAAATAGATATTTACTAAGTGATGGTATTTAATACGAAACATCTATAATTATTTTACCAGCTACCAAACCAATCAACTATGGCAGCTCCAATAGTATCATAATAGCTTTCAACACTTGGATCGTGTATAATGCCAGCTATATCTACTCTAACTTTTAAAGCATTAGCTTCAGATATAGATTTAACAGCATGAGCATAATCGCCAGCAACTGTCTGATGTTTTACGGTAGTAGAACTACTCTTTTTAACATCAAAATATAATGTTTGTGTAAGATTAGTTAAATTACCTGATGGTACTAAAAAAATAGCAGCCGTACCATTATCGCCAACTATATCTGTGTCACCGGCTCCATCATAACATCTACCATCGCCTTCACAAAAGCTTTGAACAAACATTATTGGACCAGCTGGTGTTACAGATGAATAATGACCGATAGCAATTATATCATTACTACGTACTTTAGGAATATTCTTCCAGGTAAGCCTTACTTGATAACGGTAAAAATCGCCATCTTCTGATAAAGTTGTTTTTAAAAGTTTATAATCTGATTCAACAATAGTATATCCATTTGGCTGATTTAATTCATCTAAATTAACGTTATCATATTCTTCTTTAGTTATTTCAGTAGTAAAAGATGTTACTTCTGGAGTTATAGATGATGTAATCTTTGAGTTATTAGTAACAGTTACTGTCTTATAATACTTTACAGCTTCACCAACAATTTTATTACCAAATTCATCATATTTAGTTCCAATATCTTCTTTAACGATATCTTTAGCAGAAGCAATAACCGGCATTATTAAAGCTAAAATAATAAGATACTTCAAATACTTCATTTATTACTTTTTTCCCTCCTTTCCACTTTTTAATACTAACATGTCTTTTTAAATTTTTTCTATCGCTATTTTGACGATTTAACTCGTCATTTTAACGAATTATTTAAAATCATTAGCAATTATAATTCTTTAGACATTAAAATATTAAAATCAATTGTTTTAATAAGATTATTTTTATTATTATAATATAAAATTGATAGTTTTGTGTTATTGAAATCAATTTTTCTATTATATGATATTTTTTGTGATTCAACATTTAAGATATCATAGGTATTGCCTTCATCAGAAATATTATCATTATCAAGGTGTTTAAAGATAAATTTTTTATCGTTATCTAAAGAAAGACTTAAACATATTTTATAATTATCAAAATCTTCTTTATTAATAATTTCTTTTTTAATACTAACTCTTTTAATAATTGTTAAATATTTATAATCATCTTCAATTATATAGCCTTCAAAAATTAAATTTTTATCATTACTAGTTATTTTATAAACATTGACAGAAGTTTCTTGAGCAATTTGTTCTTGGTTATTATTATATTTTTTAATTTTAGTAAAACATAAAGTACTTATTGAAAAAGAAATGATAATAATTAATAGAATAAATTTAAAGATTAGTTTACCTTTATTTGATTTAGTTGGTTTTGTTTCATTAGTATTATTTTCATTTTCTACTATTAGATCATTTTGAGAATCAGTTGAGGTTTCATGTAATTTACATTCTAATAATTCATCAACAGTTATATCTAAAGCTTTACTTAAAGGAGATAGCATTGTTATATCTGGTAAATAAACACC
>CANQFI010000116.1 GCA_947598455.1 uncultured Bacilli bacterium
ATCTTTTATAAGATTAAGAGCATCTATAACTTCCTTTTTACTATTTGAATAACCACAAATAATTAAATATTCTATATTAACCTCATCTAAATTTAACTCTTTATATTCACTAATATCCATTCCATATTGTTTTAATATCTTATATTTATTATCTATAACATCTATTATTTCTCTTTTTAATGTTTTATTCTTATCTAAACAAGTTAATAAATCTAATAAATGTTTATGTATGCCATTAGTTCCTCCAATAGCTTTTGTATCTAGTTTTAACTCTACTAATCTAATCTTATTTTCTTTAAAGTTAACAAAAATATTATCAATTCGACCTTTTTTATTATTTCTTTGTCTTTTTCCTTCGTTATCATTTTCTAATATTTCTGTATTTTCTTCCTCATCATCAATTTCTTCTAAACTAAATGTTGGTTTATTAGAGGCATATAAAGTTGCTTCCATTTCAAAAGGAATATCATCCTTACTAAAAGGAAAACCTTCTGTTTTAGCTAGTTCTTCTCTAGTATCTTTATTCTTCATTTTTATCATTAAATCTTGTTGAAATTGCTTTTCACCATCACATACTTCAGTATTTCCTAATTCTTTTGTTCTATCTTTATCATCAAGTAAATTATCATATATTTGAATTCTTCTTTTCATTATTTTAGTCAATTCATCTAAATCTATTTTCGTAAAATCAGTACAGTTTAAATTAGCTGTAATAGACATAGTTTGAAAACCAGTACTTTTATTAGACTCAGTATTTAAAACCCAACATTCCTTGTTTTCATCATATATTGGTTTTTTTTCAAATCCCGAAAAAGCATAACAAACTAATTTAGCTTTAAAAAATTTAGAAAAATCAATTTGTTCTACATTATCTAACATTACTGCATATTTCTCATTACTTTCGCTTACATTCCCATAAGATAAATCAAGAATTTTTAACTTTTCAAATATTTTTTTCGCTTGGTCTATTCCTACTTTTTTACCTTCATCACTACTTGATTTAGCTAAAGTAACTTGTTTACTAACATTAAACTTAAATCCCATATTGCATAAGCTATCAAAATCTTTAACTACTTGCTCTGGAATTATAATATTATTTCCAAATCCTTTATCCATATCAATAACACTAATTATATTTTCTTCAGAATTTTTACTATTAGGTAAAAACTGTGCTAAACTAACTTCAAGTACATTATTACTTATAATATAAGATAATACCTTACGTCCATTAAAATAAACAATAACTTGATTATCTCTTACTCTTAAAAAATATTCATCCTTATTATAATAATATTCTAATATTTCCTTATACATCTTATTCATCTAAGCTATTCTCCTTATTAAGTTTATATTCTTCTTTTATCCAATCTAAAATATTTTCTTCCTTTAAACCACAATACTTTTTAATCAATTTATTTAATTCATACTCATTTTCTTTATATAACTTTTCAATCATTAATTCAACTTCGTCAGTTTTTCCATAATGAAAACGTCGATGACAATTAGGACATAAATAAAACTGATTATAAGGAGAATCGATTATTTCATTAGGTACTTCTTTATTTCGTCCTCTCCTTTGCTCTATTAAGTGATGATTTTCTAAATAAGGCAAACCATTTCGTCCTATAAAAGTATTATGTTTATATTCTCTTCCTTTTTCATCTTTTAAATCTAAAAATGCTAAACTACATTCAGCTACAAAATATTCTTTATAATTTTTTAAATTAAATTTTTTACCTTTAAATTTATCTTCTAACCTTTTTACTACAATTTCATCACTAATTGCTTGATTACCTCTAATTAAATTATTATTTCCTTTACTATTTAAATCACTTTTTGAAATAATCAAATCATCATCACGAGGATTTAATACTCCAGTACCCTTTATTCTAATAGCATATAATTTTAAATTACTAGCTTTATCATCAACATAATACCAACTTCTATCCTCTTTATTAAATTTTGATATATCATAATTATTATCATAATATCCGTTAAATATTACTTCTCCTTTAATAAGAACTCTTGAAGTTTTATCTGGTAAATTATTATACAAAATATAAACAGTATCACCAATATTATAATAATTATTAATAGTTACCTTTAAATCTTTATAAACTTTAGCATTTCGCCATAAAATACCTTCATATTTGTTTAACTCATTTTTATTAGTATTTTTATATTCATCATCTAACTGAGAAAAGTTAAATTCTCTAAAATCTGCTAAAAGTAAATGATTCTTATAAGGTGATACAAACTTTAAATTTATTCTAAAATAATCTTGGTATGAAGTTTTCTTTTCACATAAGTCTTCTTCCGGACTAACGTCTGTTAATAAAATAACCTTCATAAACTCTTTATAATAATTAACTACTTCATCTACTTCTTTAAAATCATATTGTTCATAATTATTAATAATCAAAACAATTTTATTACTAGTTAAAGATATTTTATCCTTTTTTAAATCTTTAAAATTAATAAATAAAAATTTATATTTAGAATTATCCTGACCATTAGTTTTCACATAACTTATCTTAAAATAACTTTTAGGATACATAACAAATTTATTAACATTACTTTGTGAATTTAATATTTTATTTATTAAATCAACATATAAACAAGTCCAATTAATATCTTTTTCACTCATAAACTACGCTCCTAAAATTCTTTTAACATAAATATAATTTAAAACATTGGTGCTAATAATCTTAATATTGCTTGCCAAATATTTTTAAAGAATCCTACCTTAACATCTTTCTCACTAAGTTCTTTAGACTCTTTAAATGTCTTTTCAAAGTCTTCTTTTATCTTCTTAATTTCTTTAACATTTTCCATATAAATACCATTTTCAAAGTGAAGATATAAACTACGATAATCCATATTAATAGTACCTACAACACTTCTTATATCATCTGAAATAAATACTTTTGAATGAACAAATCCTTTAGTAAAAGTATATATTTTTACTCCGCCCTTAGTAAGTACTTCAAAAAAAGAACTAGTTTGCGTATAAGTAATTTGTTTATCTGGAATACCGGGTACAATTATTCTTACATCTACTCCTCTTTTAGCTGCTCTAATTAAGGAATTAACCATATCAGTATCAATAATTAAATAAGGTGTCATAATATATAAATATTTCTTAGCACTGTTTATCATATTAATATAAACATCTTCCCCTATTAAATCTTGATGTAAAGGTGATAATCCATAAGGAACAACATATCCATCATTAACTTTTTTATCTTTAAAATCATATTTAAATTTTAAAATATCTTTATCTTCATTAACATTAGCATTCCACATAGTTAAAAACATAACTGTTAAATTCCAAATAGCATCACCAACTATTTTTATGCCATTATCTTTCCAAACACCTAATGAACTATTAACATTTATGTACTCATCGCTTAAATTAACACCACCAGAGAATGCTACTTTACCATCTATAATAGTCATCTTACGATGATCTCTATTATTCATAAATATTCCCCTAAAAGGACTTAATTTATTAAAAGAAATACATTTAATTCCATATTCAGCTAACTCTTTAGGATACTTAGTAGATAACATAGCAATACTCCCCATATCATCATATAGTATTCTAACATCTACTCCCTTACTAGCTTTTTCTTTTAAAATATCTAAAATACCATTCCACATAACTCCTTCTTTAATAATAAAGTATTCCATAAAAATAAACTTTTCAGCTTTCTTTAACTCTTTTATTAATTCAGGATAAAATACTTCTCCAAACTCATAATAAGTAACATCATTATTTTTACTAACATTACAACCAGTACGATTCATAATATATTTTAAATTATCTAAATCATTATCTAGTATCTCATCTTTAATTTTTTCATCCTGTTTTAAATACTTAGAATATTCTTTTTCATACTTAAATATATTTCTTAAAAGTTTATTTTTTGAATAACTTCTACCCAATGTTAGTAATAAGATAGTTCCAAAAATTGGAAACATAATAATTAACATCATCCAAGGTAAATCATTAGATAATCTTGTACTATTTTTTAGTATTCCTAATATTATTAAAATACTAACTATACGATAAAATAAACTTATTATTGCAATATGATCATTAAAAAAGAATTGAATAGATATTAAAAAACCAAATTGTAATAATATTCCTATAAGGACTATTAAAGCTCTTTTTACTGCATTTAACATATCAAACCACTCCTATATATAGGATATCATAAAAATAATAATATTTATCTATTTTTCATAGTAATGTAAGTAATAAATTGTTCCTTTATAAAATTCAATATACAAAGTTATTAAAATACTTAAATCTTTAATATCATCAAATCTATTTCGATAACATTTTATTTTTACTTTTTTTAGTTTAGGTAAAGTTATCTCTTTATTTATTAAATCCAATTTTATATTTTCATATATTTTATCTTTATATTTATTTTTTATATAATTTGTACGATAGCTATCTTTTACTCCTTTAGCTTTAAATTTAGGATAGCCACCTTTTTTATTAAAATACTTTTTAAAGTTATCATATAAATCAAATAAAGCACATCTTAATGCACAACTATCTACTTCCTTTAAAAATGGATAATTAACAATTAAAGATGGAATTTGTTTACTTAAATCAAAATTAGATAGAAAAATATTATCTTTTTTCTTACTTGACATATAATTATATATAAATCTAGTACACCCTATAGTTTTATTAATTAATTCTTTTTGTTCATCATTAGGATACATTCTAAATTTATAAGCTTTATTAATAAGCACAACCATTTTCCTCTCGTAAAATAAATTATATGATACAAACTAGCGTTCGTCAATGCCTTTTTTTACGTATTGGAAAACTTTCCTATAAGATAAAAAAGTCATTATCTAAAGTACCAATCATTGTTCCTAAAGTATGATAAAAATAATCTTGT
>CANQFI010000117.1 GCA_947598455.1 uncultured Bacilli bacterium
ATAAAGTATTTTTTTTATCTTATAGGAAAATTCTTAAAAAAGAGCTTAAAAAAATTTATCTAGAAAAATAAGAAATGTGTGAATTAAAAAATAATAATGAAATTGTAAATAAAATAACAAAAGATTATGACGTTATAATAAATGAAAATTTAATCATAAAAGTAAATAGCTTAGGAAAAAAAATTACCAATTAAATAGATATTTGATGAATGATTAATTAGAAGTTATCAATGTTTAAAGAATTAAAGAAAAAATAAATAAAAGAAGAAAATATATAATGGCGACCATCGAAAATTGTGGAAGAGACTCTGATGAATAAAAAAAATCATGAGGATTCTTAATGTAAAATAATAATTTTAATTATTTATGTTACTTTTGTTCTATAATTTTTGACAAAAAAATAACAATTCTTTATAATACAAATACATTAAAAAGAGGTGATATTAGTGCAGACAATTAATAAAGATATTAAAGAAGCTATAAAATTAATTGACAAACAAATACAAAAGCCTTTTAGTTATTCACAATATGGTACATGTTTCCTTTATGGAACAGAAAATCAACAAGGAATTAATGATATAATTAATTATAATGGTAAGGATGTAATAACTGTTGCCTCTAGTGGTGACCAGTACTTAGGTGCTGTTTATTATGGTGCCAAAAAAGTTGACTTATATGATATTAACAAACTTACAATGTATATATCTTTTCTAAAAATAGCTGCTATAAAAACATTAAGTTTTAAAGATTTTCAAAGCTTTTTTATACCAATGACTATTGAACATAAAATGAAAAAAAGTTTTTGGAATTTAAAAACTTTAAAAAGGTTATTACCATTCTTACCAAGTGATGTAGGATATTTTTGGGAAAACATAATGTATGAATTTAACAAAAAAAAATTTGGCGACTTTGTCTTACCAACTTCTTATTACAATAATCCCGAAATGATTCAAAATGGTATGCCTTTCTACGCTGAAGAAGCTGAGTATTATAAATTACAAACTCTATTACGTAAAAGGAACTATCCAAATTTTAAAAATTGTGATATATTTGATATCGCAAAAGCATTTCCAACTAAATACGATATTGTTTATTTATCAAATATAATAGAAACAATGGTTGTAACTGAACTTCAAAATTATCCTTTTGCTAGTTTTAGTACTGAAGATCACATTGAATCCAAACTTTTAGAAAAAGCTGAAAATAATATTTATCAACTAGGTAAAAAAAATGGTATCATAATGCTAAGTTATCGTCCAAATTCTACTATTAAAGATTCAACAGATTTATTATATAATTGTATATTATTTACTCCAACAGAAATACCTAAAAAACGTAAAAATAATAAAGAAAAAGAATCAGAAGTTAAAACCGATATTGTTTTAACATATAAATTACCTAAAAAAAGTCGTTATATCTAGTCAAGTCCTCATAAATATAGGACTTGACTTCTTTTTTATAACAATTGTTAAAAAAACATATTGATAACACTAATTTACTTGTGTTATAATCCTTACTATAAATATAGAATAAGGAATGTTGGAGATGAGAAGTACTTTTAGTATTTTTGATAATAGAAAAATATATATAAAAAAATACTTTTTTCTATTAATTAGCTTAATATTAATAGTTTCAGGCATTATAACTTTTAATGCTACTTTTTCAAATAAAAACTTAGTTACTAATACTGAAGAAGATGCTAAAAAAGTAAATCCTAGTTTTACCTTACAACACTACTTTTACTTTAATGATATTGATTTATCCGAAAATAACTGCAATAATAGTAGCGCTATTAAATTAAATGTAATAGACACATCTAGAACAGAAGAAAAAAATGGTGGAACTCCCATCAATGGAAATGAAGAAAATAAATGTGTTTTGTTAGTAAAATCTAATACAAGAGCTGTTGATAGTAGTGAACAATATAGTATTAAAACAACAAAAAAATTGGTACCACTATTTGAAGATGAAAAAACTGATTATCAATCTAATCCTCGTATGAAATATATGGATCGTTTATATAATAATATTAATGATTATAATTCAAACTATACACTATCAGAAGTGTGGGTATTAAAAGATGAAAAAAATAATGAAAAAGGTAAAGAAAGCACAGACCAAAATGATTGGATTATCTATAAAGTTCCAAAACTAGATGAAACTAAACATAATCCTGAAGCTATTATATTTACTAATAATGAAAATAATAAAAATATTACAAAAGAAGTAAATGGTAAAATTCCTGATTCACAAAATACTTACACAATATTAATCAAAGAAAATTCTGTAATTAGATTAGTTTATGAAACAGTTGAAACAGAAAATTATGAAAAAAACAATGTTAATTTTTATGATTACAATATTAGTGACGGCAATATATATACTAACAATATTAAAAGTAATCCATTAAAAACATCTCAGCAAGGAACTTCATCAACATATTATGCATATACTTATAAATCTGGAATTAATAGTGATAGCAACTATTCAGGAAGTGGAGCTAAATACGCTTTTGGTAATAGTAATGCTGGAACTGGCTTAGGTAATGAAAAAAAAGGCAACAGTAATATTAATAAGTATAATAGCGAAAATAAAATTAGTGGTTCTTCATATGGCTTGGTAAAAAAAGATCAATTAAGTCAAAACAAAACTCCAGTATGGAATGATGGAATTCAAGGACCAGATTTATTTGGAACTAGTCAAATTAGTGGAAAAGTGAATTACACAAATAATGAATTTAGTTTAATCTTCGACCGTTTAGGCGGAACTTATGTATTAAAAGAAGTTAAAAAAAATAATGGAAGCAACGGAAATGATAAACTAGAAAACCTAAATTATTTTAAAAAAACATATGATAATACTAAAAAGCAAATATATTCTAATGAATTTTGGCCAATGGATCTTGCCGATTCATGGGGAGCAGATAATAATGATATGAAATTTGGATCAACTGCTAATCAAACTAAAAGAAGGTATTTTGGAGAAACAAATAGTACAAAAAGTTATTTACCAGTAGCAGATTGTGAAGAAGATCACAATCCATATTTTGGTTTATCTTTTCAAGCAGAATTTACTATCGATCCTGGATATAGTTCTCCTTTAGATTTCTTCTTCTTTGGCGATGATGACTTCTGGTTATTTTTAGAAAAACCAGATGGAAAAATTGTTCAAATCGCTGATATTGGAGGCGTTCATACTTCAATTGGTCAATACGTTAATTTATGGGATTATGTAGAAAAAGTTCCGTATAAAAATAAAAATGGTGAAGAAAATACTGAATCAGGTAAGTACAAATTATATTTCTTTTATACTGAACGTGGAGCTAGTGGGTCAACCCTTTATATGCGTTTTACCCTTCCTTTAGACTCAGTTACTACAACAGAACATGAAACAAATTCTTTAATTATTGGTAAAGAAGTTAAAGGAATTGAACCAAACAAAGATGAAAAGTATAAATTTACATTATCATTAACTGAAGAAATTCAAAATACTACAGAAAAAATTGAAAATGAAGATTTATTTCTTTATAAGATATTTAATAAAAGTGAAAATGAAGAAGACTCAGTTGCTGAATCTAGTGGAATTTTTGATACAAGTAATAAAACGTTTGAACTGGCAAACAACCAATATTTAGTTTTATATGGTGTTCCTGACTCGCTAAGCTTTACAATAGAGGAAGAAGAACGGTCCGTTGATGCAGGTGGAGTCAAGCCGAATAGGAAAATATCGGTTAAAACTACTCACCGAGAAGGAACTCATGAACACATGGATGAAGAAACAGACGGAAACAAAGTTGAATGCTCAGTTGCTGATACCAACTATGTTCAATTCTTTAATTCCTATACCGGAATAATTGTTACTAAAGAGGCATTTGGTGATGTCTTTAAAGACAAAGAATTTGAATTTACAGTTACTTTGAGTGACAATTCGATTAATGGGCAATATGGTGATATGAATTTCACCAATGGCATTGCTACTTTTAAATTAAAAAGTGGACAAAGTATACAAGCAACAAACTTACCTGAAAAAATTGAATACACGGTTAAAGAAAATGAAGAAGATACTGATGGAAATTTAAAAGTAAAAGAAGAACGTTCTACTGGTACTACAGAATATGGTAAAATCGATGAAGTATTTATTTATAATTATTACGAAAAAAATCTAAAAATAGAGAAAAAAGTTATTGGTAAAGGTACAGAAGAATATAAATTTAAAATTGATTTAAATATTGATGAACGTATTAGTAAAGAAAACTATAATTATAAAGTTTTCAAAGATGGAAAAGAAACTGAAACTAAAACAATTACTAATACAGGTGGTGAACTAACTTTACATGATGGTGAATACATTATTATTGAAGGCTTACCTACATCTACAACTTATACAATTGAAGAAAAAGATGCTAAAACAAGTAAAACCACATACTGTAAATCTTTAGATCAAGAAAGTTGTACTGGCGACGAACATATTGAAGCTAAAATAGAAGAGGAAAAAATCGATACAGCCAATTATGTCAGATTTACTAATTACTATGGTGGTTTAAAAGTATATAAGACAGTTATTGGCTCAGAGGCTGATAAAGATAAAGAATTTAAATTTACAGTAACCCTTTCTGATACAAACATTACTGGTCAGTATGGTGAAATGGAATTTAAAAATGGTGTTGCTGAATTTACATTAAAAGATGGTGGAACAATAGAAGCTAATTATCTACCAGAAAATATTCAATATACAATTACTGAAGAAAATGCTGAAGGCTATCGAACTGTAAAAACAGGTGAAACTGGTTCAATAACTCTTGGCGAAGTTAAAATAGCTAATTTCTATAATTATTCAATCAAAGAAATAAAAAT
>CANQFI010000118.1 GCA_947598455.1 uncultured Bacilli bacterium
TAGAAAATAAAAAGATTACTAATTCTATATTAAGACATATGTTTCCATTAAATATAATTCCACCAAAATACAAAGAAGGTTTGATTATAACCACTGTTGATAAATTAAATAGTGTTCATGAACTACCAGGATTTACTTATTTATCAAAAAAAGTTATTAAAAAAACATATAATATATTATCAAATATCAATAGAATTTAATTTGACGTAAAATTCTACTAAATTTTGGTAATTTGGTTGCGATAATAAGTATTATTTTGTAGAATAGATATATGTGTTAGGAGGAATAGTATATGAAACAAGGT
Source organism: uncultured Bacilli bacterium (assembly GCA_947598455.1). The sequence continues at coordinate 305 of CANQFI010000118.1, forward strand.
GTATTATCAAGATATTTAGTTATACTATTTTTAACAATAATCGCAATTTTAATTACGATTAGTGCTTAGATTGATATAAGTCAATCTTTTTTCTTGGTTTTTTAAAATTATATTAATTGCATTTTTATAATAAATATTGTAAAATTAATTATGATATAGGAGAGTTATGATAATATGAGAAAATTTGATCCTGATAAAGAACTTGCTAAAGTTCAAAATAAAAATCAAGTGGCTTTTAATGCTAGTAAAATCAATAATATGTATATTCCTATTTTAGTTATTGCTTGTTCTATTTTATCTTTTGTTGGAATTACTTTTTCTGCAAATTTAGTGGAAGAAGATAAAGAAAAATATGATGTTAAAGTAACTATTGTTGGTAATGATGATTATGTTTATGAAAAAACAATTGCAGAAGGAGCTTTTAGTGATACTATTGAGACTGATGGTAGTATGGGAACGATTAATTGTGTTGATGGTGATTTAACTTTTGATCCATTAACTTCAAATATTTCATCACCTTATATTAATGAAAATACTAATTGTATTATTACTTTAACTGATAGTACTAATAATTTAGATATGGATCAATTAATGTCAACTCCTGAATGGGGTGGTATTTCATATTATTATAAAGGAGATGCTATTAATAATTATATTATGGTTAATGATATGTTATTTAGGATAGTAAGAATTAATGGTGATGGTAGTTTAAGATTAATTTTAAATGATGTTGTTCTTTCATCTTCTTATGGAACTAATGAATACTTAGGTAGTAATTTACAAAAAGTATTAGAAGAATGGTTTGATTCTAATTTTGATAAACAAAGTTATTTAGTATTAGATGGAGAGTTCTCTTATTTAAATGATGTTGATTATAATAAAGAAGATTTAATAAATATGGAAGGATATATTCAAGCTAAAGTTGGAACTTTAAGTGTTAGTGAAGCTTACTTGATTAATTTAGATGTAAAAAGTAGTTATTTAAATACAGTAAATGGATTTTTACTTATGAATCCAGCGGGAGTTGATCAAGTATGGTCATTTAAAGATAATTCAATTGTTGGAGTATCTAAGAATGATGTCTTAAGTGTAAGACCTGTTATTAATATTAAAACTGATAATATTACTGGTAGTGGTTATAAAACAGATCCATATATTGTTGTTGAAGAAGATTAAAATCTTCTTTTTTTTGGGATAATTTGCTATAATAAATTTTGTGATGGTTATGAAAAGAAATGAAGTAGATAGAAGTAAATTAAGTCCAGGTATGAAACAATACATGGAAATAAAAGATAATTATCCTGATGAATTATTATTTTATCGTCTTGGAGATTTTTATGAATTATTTTTTGAAGATGGTATTTTATGTAGTAGAGAATTAGAACTTACTTTAACAGGTAAAAATGCTGGACTTGATGAAAAAGTTCCGATGTGTGGTGTTCCTTTTCATAGTGTAAAACCTTATATAGAAAAACTGGTAAGTAAAGGATATAAAGTAGCAATATGTGAACAGTTAGAAGATCCAGCTACAGCAAAAGGGATGGTTAAAAGAGGAGTTATTCAAGTTATTAGTAAAGGAACTGTAGTAGATTATGAAATGCTAAAAGATTATGATAATAATTATATTGGTAGTATTTTAAAAATAAACGGGACTTATACAATAACTTATAGTGATATTTCAACAGGAGCTCTTTTTATTTTAGATGTTATTGATGATCGTACTAAATTAATTGATACAATATTAAATTTAAATTTAAAAGAAGTAGTATTTTATGATAATGAAGAATTTGAACTTATTGATATAATTCATCATACCTATGGGATTGATGTTAGTATTTGCGGTAATTACTTAGAAAATAAATATGAATATTTATATAAGAATATAAAAGAAATGAGACATATTTTAGGTATTAAACATCTTTTATATTACTTAGTTGTAAAACAATTAAAAGATTTAGATCATATAGAAAAAGTTGAAATAGTTAATCCTTTAAAATACTTAGAGATGGATGTTCATACAGTAAGAAATCTTGAATTGTTTGAAACATTAAGATTAAAAGAAAGAACGTATAGTTTAATATGGTTACTTGATAAAACTAAAACAGCAATGGGTAGTCGTATGTTAAAAAGTTGGATGGCTAATCCGTTAAAAGATAAAGAAAAAATAATTCATCGTTATGATATGATAGGTAAATTAAGAGAAGAATTTATTTTAAAAGATGAGTTATTAAATGATTTAGATCAAGTTTATGATTTAGAAAGATTATGTGGTAAGACAGTATGTGGTAATTTAAATGCTCGTGACGTTTTACAGATAAAAAGAAGTTTAAAAGTATTACCTAATATTTTAAATAAAATAAGGGAATTAGATTTTACATATAATTTTAGTGATGAACATGAATTATATGATTTACTAGAAATGAGTATTTATGAAGAACCACCATTAGGGTTAAAAGATGGCTATTTAATTAAAGATGGTTATAATAAGGAATTAGATGAACTTAAAAAGATTCGTAGTGGTGGCAAAGATTTTATTGCCTCTTTAGAAGAACAAGAAAGAGAAAGAACAGGTATTAAAAATTTAAAAGTTGGTTATACTAAGGTATTTGGTTATTATATAGAAATAAGTAAAGGTCAAGTTAGTCAAGTTAAAGATGAATTTGGTTATGAAAGAAGGCAGACACTAACTAATTGTGAAAGATTTATAAGTCCTTTGTTAAAGGAAAAAGAAGCCTTAATATTGAATGCTGAAGAAAAGATTATTGAATTAGAATATAATCTATTTATGGAAATTAAAGAAAAGATAAAGAAAGAAATATTTACTTTAAAAGATATTGCAAGAGATATTGCAGAAATAGATGCAATATGTAGTTTAGCGACAGTGGCGGATTTATATAATTTAGTTAGACCAGAAATAACAGAAGAACGAATTATTGAGATAGTAGATGGTCGTCATCCAGTAGTTGAAAGAGTTAGTAAAGTAGAGTATGTAGCTAATGATTGTAAGATGGATAAAAATACTAATACTTTACTTATTACAGGTCCTAATATGAGTGGTAAATCAACTTTTATGCGTCAATTAGCGATAATTATTATAATGGCACAGATGGGTTCTTATGTTCCGGCTAAAAGTGCTAAATTACCAATATTTGATAAAATATTTACGCGTATTGGAGCTTCAGATGATTTAGTATCAGGCGAGTCAACATTTATGGTAGAAATGATGGAGGCACGTAATGCTTTAGCTAATGCGACGAGTGATTCATTAATATTATTTGATGAATTAGGTAGAGGTACAGCAACATATGATGGTATGAGTTTAGCACAAGCTATCTTAGAATATGTCAATAATGAAATTGGTTGTAAAACTTTATTTAGTACGCATTATCATGAACTGACGGCTTTAGAAGAAATAAAAGGAATTAAAAATGTTCATGTTGAAGCTTATTTAAAAGATGGTAATGTAACATTCTTACATAAAGTAACACCGGGAGCAGTAGATAAAAGTTATGGTATTCATGTGGCTAAGTTAGCGGGAATGCCTACTAAAGTATTAGAAAGAGCAGAAGATATTTTAAATTATTATGAATCACAAGATGAAACAATGCCAAGACGTAATACAGAACAAGTAGCTTTTGATTTTGATGAACCAGTAACAAATAATGAAGTAATGGATAAATTAGCAGAAATAGATCCACTTAAAGTAACACCAATGGAGGCGATTAACTTATTATATGAATTAAAGGAAATATCTAGAAAATAATGTATAGAGAAGATTACTTTTATGGTTTGTCAGATATAATGCATTTTAATGTTTATGCTGTATTACTTAAAGATAAAATTATTAAAGAAGAGAGAGTAATTATTAAAGTCTTTAAAAAAGATAAAGAAGTTGTAGTAATTGAAACGAATAACTTTAAAGATACAATTTTAAAAGATACAAGAAAAGATAAGAATACTGATTTAATGACTTATGATTTAGTATATTTACATACTTTAGAAAGATATTATTCTGATTATGAAATACCAGGAATGGTTTATGAATATGTTTTAGGATTAGGTAGTTGGTATCGTGTTAAGATAGAGGGCTTTAATCCTTTAGATAAAGATTTAAAACCATTTTACTTAAAAAAGAAAATTAATAAAGATGATTTAAATAAATATGTGAAAGATCAAAATACTTTAGATAAATTATATAGATTTTATGATATTACAAAAGGATTAGTAAAATTTAGTAGACCAAGTGAAATAAAAAAATTATTCTTAACTATAGAATAATTTTTTTAAGCTTATAGTAAAGTTTTTTTAAATGTAAAAAAAATATTAACAAATACTAGTTTGTTCTAGGTAATTATTTGTTTTAATTTGGTATTG
>CANQFI010000119.1 GCA_947598455.1 uncultured Bacilli bacterium
AATAAAATAATAAAACCAATTAAAAGATAAGATAAGTGATTATTCGTCACTTTTTTCTTTACCTGCTTATGGTATAATAAAAGAAGGTGAGACGAATGGAACTAAAAGAAATAAAAAATGAATTAAATAATTTAAATAAAAGATTAGAAAATATTGGGAGGTCACTTTGACATTACTGCTAAAGAAAGTCAAATAACATCTTTAGAAAATAAAATGAATGAACCTAATTTTTGGAATGATATTGATTCAGCAAATCAAACTAATCAAGAATTATCACTTTTAAAAAAAGAAGTAAGATTATATCAATTATTAAATAAAAATATAAAGGAAAACAAAGAAATAATTGAGTTATTAGAATTAGATTATAGTGATGAACTTAAAGTCGAATTAGAAGAAAGTCTTTGTGATTTAATAAATGAAATATCTGAATTAGAAATAAATACTTTGTTAAATGGTGAATACGATAATTATGCTTGTTACCTAGAAATTCACCCAGGTGCTGGTGGTACTGAAAGTTGTGACTGGGCTAGTATGCTTCTTCGTATGTATGAAAGATTCTGTGATAAAAATGATTTTAAATACGAAGTAATGGAAGAACAAAACGGTGAAGAAGCTGGTCTTAAATCAGTAACCTTACATATTACAGGTAATTATGCTTATGGTTATTTTAAATGTGAAAAAGGTGTTCATCGTTTAGTAAGAATATCTCCTTTTGATTCTAATAAAAGACGACATACTTCATTTGCTTCTGTTTCTGTTGTTCCAGAAATAGATCAAAGTATTAATATTGAAATTAAAGAAGAAGACATCCGAATTGATACTTATTGTGCCACAGGCCATGGCGGACAAGGAGTTAATACAACACCATCCGCCGTTCGTATTACGCATTTTCCAAGTAAAATAGTCGTAACTTGTCAAAATGAACGCAGTCAACTTCAAAACAAAGAACAAGCGATGAAAGTCCTAAAAAGTAAACTATTTAATTTAGAACAAGAGAAAAAAGAACAAGAGTTAGCTAAATTAAAAGGTATAAATACTGGTATTGATTTCGGTAGTCAGATAAGAAGTTATGTTCTAGAACCATATAAAATGGTTAAAGATAATCGTTCCGGCTATGAAACTTCTGAAGCAGATAAAGTCTTAGATGGGGATATCAAACCATTTATCGAATCTATTCTAAAAATGAAATAACTATTGATTTAACTTCTTTATTAATATAAAATACTCAAAAAAGAGGGATTATTATGTACAAAACAATAGCTTATCTAAATGATTTACTAAAAGATAATGATACTATTGTCATTGGTTTATCAGGTGGTCCTGACTCTATGTGTTTATTAAATATAATTTTATCTTTAAATAAAAAAATCAAGATTATTTGTGCACACATTAACCATGGCCTAAGAAAAGAAAGCCAAAAAGAGCAGGAATTTATTAATGATTATTGCCAAGAAAAAAATCTTGTCTTAGAAACAACTACTTTTGCTAAAAAAAGTCCAACTGAAGATTATAACGAGCAAGAACTAAGAGAAAAAAGATATGATTATTTTGCACAAGTCATAAAAAAATACCATGCTAAATACTTATTCACAGCACATCATGGTGATGACTTAGTAGAAACGATTCTCATGCGGATTTCTAGAGGTTCTAATTTAAGAGGTTATTCTGGCTTTCAATTAAAATCCAACAAAAGAAATCTAATTGTTATTAAACCGCTAATCTATGTGACTAAAAGTGAAATTGAAAAGTATAATCAAGAAAATCAAATTCCGTATGTTATCGATCAAACTAATTTAGAAAATGACCATACTAGAAACAGATATCGTAATAATGTTCTACCATTTTTAAAACAAGAAAACAAAGATATTCATTTAAAATATATTAAATATAGTAATGAATTAGATAAATATGTTACTTATGTTGATAAGATTGTAAAAAATGAAATATCTTCTAGATATCAAAATAAAGTTCTTGATATTCAAAACTTTAATAAACTAGATGATTTAATTCAAACTAAAATAATTGAATATATATTAGATGATAATTATTATCATAATTTATATTTAGTAAATGATAAACATGTTTCAATACTTCTTGATATTATTAACAGTTCAAAACCCAATATCAAAACTAATCTACCTGATAACTTGCAAGCAATCAAATCATATAATCAACTTATCTTTACTAGAGAAAATAAAAGCAATCCTCGCTATAAAATAGAAGTGCAAGATGATACTTTACTTCCTAATAAAAGGCACATTTATAAAATAAAAGATACTGATAAAAATAGTAATTATTACATAAAATTGAATAGTAAAGAAATATCTTTACCATTATATATTAGGACCCGTCAAGAAGGAGATAAAATGATTATTAAAAATATGTCATCTCCTAAAAAATTAAAAGATATTTTTATTAACAGCAAGATTCCCAAAGACGAAAGATATACACAACCAATTTTAGTAGATAGTAATGATAAAATACTTTGGTTACCAGGATTAAAAAAATCTAAATTTGATAAATCAAATAATGAAATATATGATATAATACTATGGTATAATTAAATTTATGCAAATTTATATGAAGGAGACAAATATGAAAAAGAAAAATAACGCATTAATGGCTATGATGCCGTATATCGTATTAGCTATAGTTCTTGTTGGTGCTTTATTCTTTATGAATAAAGATCAAAAACCACACGAATTAAAAACAGGTGAATTAATATCTGAAATCAAAAATGAAAATGTTACAGAGATAACTATAACTCCTAAAAGTAGTGAGAGTATATATATTGTCGAAGGTAAATTAAAAGATTACAAAGATGGCGAATCATTTTCAGCTCGTGTTATTGGCGAAGAAATAGGTACTATAACCGAGTATGCCGAAGCTCAAGAAATAAAAGAGTATGAAACTAACAAAGATCCTGGTTCTAATGAAGTAATCTATTTAATTGTTAATTTCTTACCTATAGTTATCATTGTTATAGCAGCTTACTTTATGTTTACAAGACTTGCTGCTGGTAATAATAAATCTATGGACTTTGGTCGTAGTCGTGCTAAATTAAGTGAAGATGGTGGCGAAGTTAGATTTAAAGATGTTGCTGGCTTAAAAGAAGAAAAAGAAGAAGTTCAAGAATTAATTGATTTCTTAAAGAATCCTAAAAAATTCCAAAAATTAGGTGCACGTATTCCTAAAGGAGTTTTATTAGTAGGTCCTCCAGGAACAGGTAAAACATTACTTGCTAAAGCTGTTGCTGGTGAAGCTAATGTTCCATTCTATTATATAAGTGGTTCTGATTTCGTAGAATTATTCGTTGGTGTTGGAGCATCACGTGTTAGAGATATGTTTAAACAAGCAAAACAAACAGCTCCATGCTTAATCTTTATAGATGAAATTGATGCTGTTGGTCGTCAAAGAGGTACTGGTTTAGGAGGCGGTCATGATGAACGTGAACAAACTCTTAACCAATTACTTACTGAAATGGATGGTTTTGGTGCTAATGAAGGTATCATAATTATCGCTGCTACAAATAGACCAGACGTTCTAGATCCTGCCTTACTACGTCCAGGAAGATTCGATAGACAAGTTACAGTTAGTCTACCAGATTCTAATGAAAGAGAAGAAATTCTTAAAGTTCATGCTAAAAATAAAATATTTGCTGATGAAGTTAATTTGAAAAATGTTAGCAAAAGAACTCCAGGATATAGTGGAGCTGATCTTGAAAACTTACTTAATGAAGCAGCTTTACTTGCTGTAAGAAGAAATAAAGATGCTATTACTATGGATGAAATAGATGAAGCTACTGATAGAGTTTTATTAGGTCCAGCTAAAACTTCAAGAAAAATAACAGATAAAGAAAAACGTTTAGTAGCAATTCATGAAGCAGGTCATGCTGTAATAGGAATTAAACATCAAGATGCGCAAGAAGTTCATAAGATAACTATTATTCCAAGAGGCGTTGCTGGTGGTTATACCATGATGCTTCCTAAAGAAGAAAAAATTGGTATTATGACTAAAGATGAATTAATTGGTCAAATTACTGGTTTAATGGGTGGCCGTGCTAGTGAAGAACTATTTATGGGCGAAATTACTACTGGGGCATCTGATGACTTAAAGCGTGCTACAAAAATTGCTCGTTCTATGGTTACTGAATATGGTATGAGTGATTTAGGACCTATCCAATTAGAAGAAAAACAAGAAGGCGTCTTCTTAGGAAGAGATTATGCTAAATCAAGAGATTTCTCTGATCAAGTAGCTTTAGAAATTGACAAAGAAGTTAGTAAAATTCTTGAAAGTTGTTACAAAGATGCTAAAAAATTATTATCTAAGCATGAAACACTTGTCTTATTAATTGCAGATGCTTTAATAGAACATGAAACATTAACTAAAGAACAAATTGATTCTTTAGTTGAAAATGGAAAAATATCTCCTGAACTATTAGAAGATAAAACTGATAAAGATGAATCACAAGAATTAAGTATTGAAGAATTAAAAGAACAAGCTAAAGCATCAGGTATCAAAGGCTATAATAAGATGACTAAAGAAGAATTAGAAGAAGCATTAAAAGATGAAAAATAAAAGGGAAACAGAGGATAAATTTGTTTCCTTTTTTATTTAAATAAAATTTATAAAAGTTTATGACATTTCTAGATATATA
>CANQFI010000120.1 GCA_947598455.1 uncultured Bacilli bacterium
CAATTTGTTAACCTTGAAAATGCTTCTAAACCTAATGTAGAAAGTAAGAGTGAAGTAAAAAAAGAAGTTAAACAAAGTGGTAATGCGTTGGATGGTGCATCTGAGTTAGTTAATAAAGCACCAACAACTGAAAATAAACCAGTTATGGATAATAAAAAAGAAAATTCAAGTAGTAATACACAATTTGTTAACCTTGAAAATGCTTCTAAACCTAATGTAGAAAGTAAGAGTGAAGTAAAAAAAGAAGTTAAACAAAGTGGTAATGCGTTGGATGGTGCATCTGGGTTAACCAATAAAGCACCAACAACTGAAAGTAAACAAGTTATAGAGAAAAAACAAACTGTTATTAATGTCAATCGACCAGTTCAAAGTATTTTAAAAGGAAATAATAATATAGAAACAAATGAACTTAATAAAGATCTTAATAATGAAAATACTGCTGCAATAAGTAATAGTGGACCAAAGAAAACAATAGTGGTTAAATCAGTAGGAAGTATAGGAAAGCCATTAAGCAATTCAAATAACAAGTAGGAGGAAATAAATGAAAAAATTAAAATTGTTAGTAAAAAATTTCATAAAAACTTTGAAAGATTATATAGAATATTTAATGAAAGTTGGATATAAAGAATTGTTTATAAATACAGTTATTATATTTTGCTTGTTTATTCTATCATCTTTTGTTTATATACCTATTAGTGTAGTTCAAGATTTAATAAAAGATACTCTTCAGTTGTTTGCTGGCTTTGGTGAAACTTTTGATGCTATATTTTATTGGGTATTTAAAGTTATTAGTGCTATTTCAGCAGTATTAATATTTATGAATTTGTTTAATAAAAGATTTGATTCTATAAAAAATAAAAAAGATGAAAAGTCTTCTGAAAAAGTTAATAAATCTAGTATAGAAGGTGAATTTGATTTACCTAAAGCTAAAAATAAATAAATCTTTTTTATCTTATAGGAGGTTGCTTAAAAATGTATAAAATTATTGATGAATACTAAGTATTTAATTATTTTATGGGTAAAAAATTAAAATGTATGATGGTGTTAATCGGAAGTTAAGCTTGAGACTTTGATGGAAAAAGAAAAAGAGATCGTGAGATTTCTTAATGCGAAATATAGTAATTTTAATTATTTATTTTACTTTTTATTATTAGTAAAAAAAAATCTACACATTTTATTTGTGATGTGTAGATTTTTAATTTAATTTAATTATTTTTGACCAGCAGTGTAATTTTCTTCTACTACTTTAGTTTTACCAGTAAATGTCCATCCTTCTAAATATGAATTTTTACTCCATGTATATTTATATGATGTTGATTTTTCTTCTTCTACATTAGCATCAATTGTTATTGTAGATTTCTTAGTACATTTATCACCATTTAGTGAATAGTCAGTAGGACAAGTATAATATTTTACTCCTCCTTTTACTACTTTTGTACATTTAGTACCATTTAAAGTAGCATCGCTATCTTCACAATAATATTTTGTAGTAGTTGAAATTTTATAACATTTAGTATTTTCTCCTGTACCTTCAGCAGTATATCCTGTAGGACAAGTATAGTTATAAATATCATTTGCTGTTGCACTTATCTTGTGTTCACATTTAGTACCATTTAATGTATATCCGGATGGACAAGTATATGTTGTACCACCAGGATTTGAGGTAGCATTTTGAGTTATTGTACAAGTTGTACCACTTAATGTTCCACCATTAGGACATGTATATGAACCACTTGAAGTGTTTTTAGAGGCATCATATGTTCTTATACAACTTGATCCACTCTTAGTGTAACCAGAAGGACAACTATATGTTGTTGTGGTTGTAGCTGTTGCTGATAATGTACAAGTTTTACCACTTAATGTTCCGCCATTAGGACATGTATATGAAGTTGATGCAGTTGCACTTTTAGATATTGTACAAGTTTTACCACTTCTAGTACCACCATCTGGACAACTATATGAAGTTGATGCAGTTGCATTTTTAGATATTGTACAAGTTGTACCGCTTCTAGTACCACCATTAGGACAACTATATGATGTATTTGTACTTCTAGTATAGTAAGTATATTTATACCAAATACCACTATTTCCACATGGACTACCACAAACAGCACCTGATACAGCACCTGAATAAACTAATTTATCTGTATTTCCTGTGTATGCTTTATTGGCTGAAGTATAATATCTAGCTCCTTGGCTAACCCATGAACCATAACTACTACTAGCAGTAGCTGTATAAGATGTTTTACAAGTAGAACCGCTCTTAGTATAACCTTTAGGACAACTATATGTAGTAGATGCTTTGGCAGCATATGTTGTTGTACAATTTTTACCACTTCTAGTATAACCTTTAGGACAACTATATGAAGTAGATGCAGTAGCGTCATATACTTTATAACAATTTGATCCGTTTTTAGTATAACCAGAAGGACAAGTATATGAAGTAGATGCTTTAGCATTTTCAGTTATTGTACATTTAGTACCATTTAAAGTACCACCACTTGGGCAAGTATATTTAGTATCACCAGATACATATGTAGCAGTGTATGTTTTAGTACATTTAGAACCATTTAGTGAGTATCCAGAAGGGCAAGTATAAGTATCTGCTCCTTTATGTTCTGTAGCATCTGTATATTTTATACAATATGCACCATTTAATGTATATCCAGTAGGACAAGTGTATTCTGTTTTTACTTTTGTTTTTATTGAGTTAACGTATTCTTTTGAACCTTCAGTAACATATTTTGCATCGACTACAATTGTTTGATCTGGTTCATTTACTGGAGTAGCATCAATTGTAGCACCTGTAGTTATTTGTGTACATTTAGAACCATTTTTTGTATATCCAGAAGGGCATGTATAAACAGTTTTAGTTAATGTTACAGCTTTTTTATGTTGATAATATGTAATTTTGTTAATTAGATCTTCACCTTTATCTGGAATATATTGTTCAACGTTGCTTCCAGTATTGTTATTAGTATTATTTGCAATTTCGCCATTTTGTTGATTATTATTTTGGTTATTGTTTTGGTTATCATTACTATTATTATTACTATTAGTATTTTGATTATTTTGATTATTATCAGTAATTACAGTAGTACATGTTCCATTTGTACAAACAGAAGTACAACCGATTGTATCTAATATATAATCTTTTTGTTCACCACAATTTAATTGAACTTTTAATGCATATTCGTTATCTGCAATTTTTGATAATTCTACTTTACTTGATGTTTCATCACAAGTAGCACCATCTTTGTCTGTAAATCTTATAAGTAAGTGGTTGTCAAACATTTCTTTTAATGTCATTGATGTTTGTTCACCAACATTTTTAGGTAGTTTATCAACTGTATAGTAGTTTCTAGCTGCATTCTTCATAGCGCTTATATTATTACTATAAACGTTATCGTAGAAAACATCTAAGTTTGGTTTTGGAAATAACCATAGTAGTAATATAATAAATAGAATTAACATTACTATTTTGATTAATATGTCTTTCCAATTAATACCTACTTTATAAGAATAATTATTATCTTCGTACATATTCAAAACCTCCTATTCTTAATTTAATGTTTTTTGATATACATTTTCATAAGCATTACCTTTGCCATAAAATTCTTTTAATGCACAGTTTATAGTATTTACTTGATTTATATAAGCAAAGTTTTTACCATCTGTTTGATCTATTAATAATAAACCTTCATCGTCAACTGCAATTGGTGCAAGATCATCTTCACATAAAGCATTAAATTGTTCTGTTATTTTTAAGTAATCAACTGTTACTTCATTTTCTTCAGGATTTGCTGAAATTAGTTTATTATGAACTGTAAATGTATCTTTAGTTTTAGTTGTTCTTAATGGTTCAGTCATATTAACTATCATTTGTAATATATTTCCGGCATTAACTCTATCTAATCCTAAGAAATCATTTTTATCATATACTTTACCATTTAAAGTAAAGCCATCACCATATATCATATCAGCTAAACTTTGCATTACTGAATCATATATTTCTGTACATTTTTCTCTATCTGTAGTACATAACATATTGTAATATTGATCTTCAATCCAATGTAAGTATGGTCCAGCTGTACTATTACCTAGTAACATATTATCTACAATATTTACTCTATGGAAATTATCAATATATCCTTGAACAGTATCTTTAAAACTATCTTCGCCACCTTGATATTGAACTGCAAATAAGACATGTTCAGAATTTAATGGAGCGATTATAAAGTTTAATAATTCATTAACTAATGTATAAGCTTCATCTTCATTAGCTGGTTTATAAGCACCATTTACATATTGAATTAATGTTTTTATTTCGTCTATAGTATATTGTGCATTAGTACCCATGTTGTATAAACCGGCAGCATTCATTTCTGCTAATAATTTATTAGCTTTTTCTGTAACTAAAGCATCATCTTTAGCATCTCCATAGTTTACCATTTCTGGTATTGTACTATCTACTGGTGTTTGAATTGGTTCAGTTTGCTTTTCAGTAACTGGTTCAGTAGGAGCTTCAGTTTGTTTTTC
>CANQFI010000121.1 GCA_947598455.1 uncultured Bacilli bacterium
CTACTTTTTTAATTACCTAAAAGCATAACACTAAGTAGACTAAATATTAAAAAAATGCTAAAATAACAAAAGGTGATGCCAAATGTTAAAAATTAATAAATTAACCGTTTTTGCTGACAATAAAGAAATCTTAAAAGATTTTTCTTTAGAAATAAAAGATGGTGAAACTCATGCTTTAATGGGAACTAATGGAGCTGGTAAAAGTACGATTTGTCGTGCTATTTTAAAAGATCCTAACTACATTACGGAAGGTGAAATTACTTATCAAGGTCAAAACCTAAAAGATTTAACAACGACCGATATTAGTCGTTTAGGTATCATGATGATAAGTCAAAGTCCTATTGCTATCGAAGGTGTTACTAATGCTGAAATGTTACGTATGGCCTTATCTGAAAAAACTAAAGAACACATCGATATTTTCAAGTTTTCTAAACAAGCCAAAGAAATATGTCAAAAATTAGATATTCCCGAAAGCTTCTTACATCGTGATATCAATAGTGGTATGTCCGGTGGTGAAAGAAAGAAAAACGAACTATTACACATTTGGATGTTAAAACCTAGTTTCTTAATTCTAGATGAAGTAGATTCCGGCTTAGATGTTGATGCTTTAAAAGTAGTTGCTAACTCAATTAAAGAATATCAAGAAGAAACAAAATGTTCTATATTATTAATAACTCACAATCCTAAATTACTCGAAATATTAAAACCAGACTATATTCATATCTTAGCTGATAAGAAAATTATTAAAACCGGTGATGCCAGTCTTGCTAATACAATTGAAAAATATGGTTTTAAAGAATTTCTTGATGAAAATGATATAGAAAGAAATCAAGAAAATGAATAAACTAGTAATAGATAAAGAAAATAATATAGATATAAAAGATAACGCTTTAATTTTAGAGCTTAAAACATCTAATTTAACAATAAATTGTAAAGGTAAAGTATTATTGCAAGAAGTAAATTCTAATACTGATGAAAACCTTCATTTAACAATTAATATTTTTCCTCACAGTTCCTTAATATATAATCGTTTTATGATTCATCAAAAAATGAATGATCACATAACTATCAATCAACATCAAGATAGTCAAGTTACTTTTAATTATTCCTTAATTGCCAATGATAAATGTCACTTAAAATTTGATTGTAACTTAACTGGTAATAATAACGAAACCCAAATAAAAGTAGCAGCTGTTACTGAAAATAACGGTAGTACTGTAATTGAATCAACCGCTGATACTAAACCTAAAATAAAAGAAAATAATTTAATTGAAAGTATAAGAGTTTTAGTTTTAAATAATGAAGAAAGTGTTTGTATACCAAATCTTTTAGTAGCTTCTAATGAAATAGAAGTAAATCATGCTGCTACTATAAGTTCAATTAATAAAGATTATATGTTTTATTTAAATAGTAAAGGAATAAGTAGTGAAAGTGCTACTAAATTAATAAAAAATGGTTATCTTTTAAGTAACCTAGCAAGTAATAAAGAATTAAATGAACAAATAAAAGAGTTTATAGGAGGTGAGTAATAAATGAATCGTGAAGATTTTCCAATGATGAAAACAGGTTATATTTATTTAGACAATGGTGCTACAACTTGGAAACCTCAAGTAGTTATTGATAAGATAAATGACTATTATACGAAATTTACGGCTAATGCTCAT
Source organism: uncultured Bacilli bacterium (assembly GCA_947598455.1). The sequence goes on from CANQFI010000121.1 coordinate 1,665, forward strand.
CGTGGCGATTATGATATATCTCTAAAAGTTGATAATGAATATGAAAATGCTCGTGATATAGTTAAAGAATTTATTAATGCTAAAACTAGACAAGAAATTATCTTTACTAGTGGTGCTACTGATTCACTTAACTTAGTTGCTGAAGGCTTCTTTAAAGACAATATTGAAGCTGGTGACGAAATAATTATTACCGAAGCCGAACATGCTTCTAATGTCTTACCATGGTTTAGATTAGCTAAAAGTTCAGGAGCTATTGTTAAATTTTGTCCTTTAGATGACAATCACTATGTTACATTAAGTAACTTAAAACAAATAATAACTCCTAAAACTAAAGTAATTAGTTTAGCTATGATAACTAATGTTATAGGAGATTTAAGACCAATTAAAGAAATTTGTACTTATGCGCATAAACATAATATTTTTGTCGTTGTTGATGGTGCTCAAAGTGTCCCTCATGTTAAAACCGATGTCCAAGATTTAGATTGTGACTTTCTCGCTTTTTCTGGTCATAAATTATGTGGTCCGACTGGTATTGGTGTTTTATATGGTAAATATGAATTACTTGATGATATTGAACCTAAAAACTTAGGAGGCGGTATGAACGAATCCTTTGATACTATTGATGATGTTTACTTAAAACCTCTACCTACAAGATTAGAAGCTGGAACACCTAATATTGCTGGAGCCATTGGCTTAGGTGCTGCTATAGAATATCTCTCATCAATTGGTATGAATAACATAACGGCCCATGAACAAACTTTAAGAAAATACCTTGTCTATAAATTAAAAGAAATACCTCATATAAAAATAGTTAATGAAGAAAGTGATAGTGGTATAGTTGCTTTCAATGTTGATGATATTTTTGCTCAAGATGTCGCTGTTTATCTAAATAAATATAATATTTGTGTTAGAGCCGGTAATCATTGTGCTAAAATATTAAAAAATGAAGTAGGAGTAAAAAATACAGTCAGAGTAAGTATTTATTTTTATAATACTAAAGAAGAATTAGATAAACTCGTTTCTTTATTAGCTGACAAAAATAAAATTCTCAATGAAATGCTATAGGAAGTGATAACATGTTAGATCCAAATTTAAGAAAAGAAATAATTATGGAACATTATTTAAATCCATTAAATCGTCAAACTATTGATGACCCAAATTATATTAAAGTAAATACTAATAGTGAAACTTGTATTGATAATATCGATTTATATGTTCTATTTGATAAAGATATAATTAAAGATATTTATTTTAATGGTGAAGCATGTGCTATTTCAACTTCCGCTACTTCCATAATGATTAAATTATTAAGAGGCAAAACAATTAGTCAAGCTAAAGAACTTCTAAAAAATTATAATAATATGATTGAAGGAAAAGAATATAATGAAGACTTACTAGAAGAAGCGTGTTGTTATGAAGAAATATATAAACAACAAAATAGAGTAGGTTGTGCAACTATTCCCTGGCGTGGCTTAGTAAAAGCTTTAGAAGAGTATGAAAAAAGGCAGTAAAACTGTCTTTTAATTTGTCATTAAAAATAAATATAAAGCTCCAATACCAGCTCCAACCAATAAAATCCCCATTCCAAACAAAATAATAGTTAAAGTTTTATTTTGTTCCTCTACATAAAATTCTTCTGGATTATTAGGATCAATCATTATCTCTAAAACCTCGCCAATTTTTGGTACTCCTACATTGGTGATTACATTAGATTTTACTCGATAAGTTTTCCCATTAAAGTAAAACTCGTATACTGGAGCAAATACCTTAGTTCCTTCTTCATAAGCACCTTCTAAATCAATTACTTTTCCCATTACTTTAAAAGAAGTCTTTTTCTTTTTAATTATTTTAACAATAGTTGGAATAGTCATTAGGCCAATTCCTACTATTATAAAAACACTGAGTAATAAAATAGGTAAAACTATATCCCAATTGATAGATAAATTTGGCATAAGTGATAAAACTGAAACGATTATTATACCTAGACCAATAATAGCAAAGATTAATCCTGGCCAAACTTTATTACATAGAGCTATTAAACCAAATACTAAAAAATATTGCCCAAAACATATCACTGAATATATTGGATTAACATTAGATAAATGAATAATTAAAATTAATGAACCAACAAACCAGATCAAAAAAATTATTCCTATTAAAGCTTGTGCTTTTTCTTTAATAGTCTTTGGTTTAATAATTTCTTCTTTAGAAATAGTATAAATATCTCCTGTTTGATTATCTTTTATCGTATAAAACTGTTCATGTTTTTCAATAATTGTCAAACCATGTTCTTTTTCAAATACTCTTTCTTCATCATTTTTCTTTAACTCATTCATTAACTCACCCAATTCTTCTTTTATCATAAAACTTTTTATCTTTTATATCAATAAAATGCATAAAAATATTTTATCCTATACATAATAAAGATAGAAAGGAAAATGATATGAAAAAAGTACCAGAAATGATTTCTACTAAAGACTTATCTTACCTTGAAGATCAATTTAATTGGCATTTTACACTTTGTAAAAAAGCCGAAACTTATAGTCACTTAGTAGAAGATGAAACTATTAGTAACTATTTTACTGAAGTATCTAAAAAACACGAAAAAATATGTAATAAAATAATTGAAATACTAGAGGAGGCTGAATAATGTCTACAAAAATAGCTTGTGATAAAGTAGAAGTAGATCAAATAAGAGAAATGAATGATCGTGATTTAATTGTTGACTTATTATCTTCTGAAAAAGCTATAACTACTAATACGGCCACAGCTTTAACTGAAGCAAGCAATGATAAATTACATAATGAAATTCTAGACTTCTTTGATACTGTTAAAGATATTCAAGCTGAAACTTATGAATTAGCCTGGAA
>CANQFI010000122.1 GCA_947598455.1 uncultured Bacilli bacterium
AATTCTCCATAATAATCATTAAGTTCTTCATTTAATTTATTATTTTCATATATTTGAACCCAATCATTAAAAACAGTTCCTATTAAAACAACAATAAATACTACAACAAAAAATAGTAAAAAGCCAACATAACTTTTTTCTTTTTTAACTTTTTTATTGACGACTTTTTTACTACTATTATTACTAGCCATATTATTAGTCATACAGAACTCTCCTTATTATTAAGTATAACAAAATAATAAGAAGATAAAAATCTCTAAAAATGCCTATTGACACTTTTTAACACATACAATTCCATACCCCAATAAGATACATAATATAAAATAAATATGTAATATTCCATTATTTAAATTATAAAGAATAACTACATATAATAAAGAAATATCAAATAAATATAAAAAACATATAATACTCTTTAAAATAATATTTTTATTTTTAATAACTTTTAAATTAAACTTATTTAAATAATATAAAAATATACCAAAACCAAAAGACATTATTAAACTAGCTAATTGAATATAAGAATTCATTATTTAAATAGTTTACCTAATAAAGATTCTGATTCTTTCTTTTTATCATTATCATAAGTCATACTATTTATTACTCCTTTAATACTTACAACTCCATCATGTGTATCTAGTTTAACAATCTCTAAGTTTTCACCTTTAAGTAGAATAATTCCCATAACACTTTCTAATAAAAATTCTTCACTATCAAAGCTAATAATTTTATCAATTCCAGATAAATATATAACTCCTCTATCAACAATCTTTACTTCGTGCTTTGTATTTTCGTATACATTATCCATTTCTATCACCTAATAAAATATATGAACTATATTAATTTTTTAGCACAAAAAAAACTCAAAGCTTTTACTTTGAGTTATAATTATAGGTCTATTTTAACTAAATCTTCACCGCTTGATTTCATTTCATCATAAGCTTTAAAGATAGCATCTTCAAACATTTTACGTGTCTCTTGATTTACTGGATGAGCAACGTCATCATAAACTCCTTCAGAAACCTTTCTACTTGGCATAGCGATAAACATTTTATCGTCTCCTTGAATCAATCTGATGCCAGTAATAACAAAAGCTTCATCCAACGTAACTGTTGCAATAGCCTTCATACGTGAATCTTCTTTTTCTTTATTACGAAGTACAACCTTTGTAATTTTCATATAACACACCTCCCAAGTATATTACTTACCTATAATTTTAATGCAAAACTTTAAATAAAGCAATAATTATTTTACTTTAACTACGATATTTCCTACTAAAACATCTGAATAACTAAAACTTTTCTTACCAATTTTTGTCATTAAAATAAAAACATTGTTATAACATTCACTAATTATGCCTTCAAAAATTTCACTTTTATTTCTAATTCCAATTACTTTTACTATAATTTTTTTACCATTATTGCTTTTGATAAAATTTCTAGCTTCATATATTGTTCTCATCTAGGATACCCCACATACATAAAGCCATTAACTATTAAACCGCCCATCCCATCTTTACCATATTTTGTTTTTTCAAGTAATTTTTTTACATCTACTTCTTTATTTTTTTCTGTTAACGATACAGACGTTGCAATAATAGCTGGATCTAAAGCATGTATATTAACTCTTTTAGGACTACTAGCAAAGTCAGCTCCTGCCTTTATTAGCTCCTCATAATCACTTTGACAAGCTCCAGCAATAATTAATAATTTTTCATGACTTTTTTCATATCTTCTCGCTTCTTTCACTGCTTTAACAAAATTAATAGAATTCTTATAATTCTTTAAATCTGTTTTATCTTCACTATTCTTAAAATAAGCATCATGTCCTGTAATAATTAAAATATCTGGTTTATATTCTTCTAAATATTTATATACATTTTTATCTAATTCAGTTTCTTTAACAACTTTACCAAAAGCCATAACTCGATTATTTTTATAAAATTTTAAACATTTTTCTAAATAGTCAGGGATCACCATCTAATTGTAATAATTTAGGCGGTAAATAAAAAAAATCTTCATTACCAGATCTATCTAAAATATTTTCATTAACTAATTCATCCATAAAATCATCTTTACGCATATTTTCATCACACAAATTTAAATCTCTTAAAGGAGCATTAGCTATTAATCTAACATTAAAACCTTTTAACATTGCTATATTTTCTGAAATATCAGTAATTATAAAAACAATATCATTATTATAACTTTCTCTTGTTACATAATCACCAATTTTAAATTCCATATCATCACCTAAATAATAATATGAAAAAAAGTAAGTATTTATTACTTACTTAATTCATTTACAATATCAACAAAACATTCCAATGAAACATTCTCTGCTCTATCTTGTAATGTTAAATTATACTTTGATAAAATAGTTTCTATTAAACTTAAATCATACTGTTTTAAGTTATTTCTAAGATTTTTTCTTTTCATAAAAAAAGCATCTTTAACGAATTTAAAAAACAAATCTTCATCAACTTTTAATAATTTATCTTTTCTTGATAACTTAATAACCGCACTATCTACGTTAGGAACTGGATCAAATGAATTTCTATTAACTACAAATAACTTTTCAACATTAAAATAATAATTTAAATAAACTGATATCGCCCCATAATCTTTACAACCTGGTTTGGCAGCTAAACGATCTGCTACTTCATTTTGAACCATTAAAACCATAGCTTTTACATTAACATTCGAATCAATTATCTTCTCTATAATCGGTGTTGTAATATAATATGGCAAATTAGCAATAACGTATAAATCTTTATACTTAATACCTTTTATTTGCTCTTTTATATCAATATCTAAAAAATCTTCATAAATTATTTCTGTTTTCTCGTCAACAAAACTATCTAGATATTTTTTTACTCTTGTATCTATTTCAAAGCATCTTAAATTAGCATGAAATAACTTTAAATACTTAGTTAAAGCTCCCTGACCAGGACCTACTTCAATAATTAAATCATCTTCCTTAACATCAACACTATCAATAATCTTAATCAAAACTTTCTTATCTTTTAAAAAATTTTGCCCTAAACTATGTTTATGCTTAAATTCACCCATTTTATTCCTTCTTTCTTCTACCAACCAAGTCTTAAAACATCATAGTTTATTGAGCTACGACCAATATACTTGCTAGCATAAGTTTCAGATGGTACTAACAAATCTATATTAGTACCTCTAACACCTCTATCTAATACAATAGCATAAGTAGATTCTTTTGCAACTCTACTTGAATCAAATTTAATAATTGATCCACATGGTAAATTTTTAGAAGACGCCACAATTCTTACCTCACCATAAATAGAATCATTATAAGTTACAACATTATTTTTATAAACATTATAAGTACGTAAACATGCTAATGTCCCATTACATAAAGGACAATCAGCTGCATATCCAGTTAAATCTCCTTTATAAGAAGTTTTTACCTGTGATACAGATCTTTCTTCTTTGACTTCAGGTATAACTTCCTCTGGATTAACTATTTCTTCTTCATCTTTTTCAGCCATTGCAATTAAACCTAATGATTTATTAAAATTAAAATTTTCTACTCTAAATATCTTTTTATTACTTACAGTATTAGTTATTGTAAATACCATAGCTAATACTATTAATAATTTAATAATTTTAAACCCCATCTTTATCCCGGATCTTATTTTCATAAATTCCACCTCAAAAGACAAAGTTTATCTTATCATTAATATTCCTAAATGTCAAAACACCTACTTATATTTCCATTTGTTTCCATCGCTAACTCTTCTAAACTAACATTCTTTAATTCAGCAATATATTTAGCAATATCTAAGATATGACCTGGATTATTCGGCTTTCCCCTATAAGGAACAGGTGTTAAATAAGGAGAATCAGTCTCTAAAACAATATCTTTTAATGATAATTTACAAACAACTTCCTTTAAATTACAATTTTTAAATGTAATTACACCATTAATTCCTAAAAGTAAACCCATTTTAAGATAAATACAAGCTGTTTCATAACTTCCACTAAAACTATGCATAACACCTTTTACTTTATACTTTTTTAATATATCTATTGTATCTAATGTTGCATCTCTACTATGAATTATTACTGGTTTATTATATTTTTCTGCTAATTTTAATTGATATTCAAATAATTCTATCTGTTTATCTCTATTTTCTTTACCATAATGATAATCTAACCCAATCTCCCCTATAGCTACTACTTTATCATCATTAAGATGTTTCTCAATATAATCTAATTCCTCTTTTTTATATGTATCAGCACTTTCTGGATGAATTCCAATAGCTCCATACATATAATCATACTTTTTAATTAATTCTAAGACTTCTTTATTAGATTTATCATCACATCCATTATTAATAATTCTATTAACTTTATTACCTAGAATCTCTTTAGATAAAGCATCTATATCCTTATAATATTCACTATAAACATGACAATGAGTATCAGTAAACACGCTAATCACCTCACTAAAATTATATCAAACCTTACAAATTCAGAAAACAATCTTTTATAACCC
>CANQFI010000123.1 GCA_947598455.1 uncultured Bacilli bacterium
CAGAATCATTAGAAAGTGATTGTGGTTCATTTGGTTTGAGACCAGTTGTTTCTTTAAAAAACGATACAACATGTGCTGGTGAGGGAACAATAGATGATCCTTGTGTAATAGGAAAAACAGAAGAAGAAACACCATCAGAAATAATTCCAACTCCAATATTACCACCAAACACAGCTGATGGCATAGTTATAAGTGTATCAATTATTGTAGTTACTTCAATAATTACACTATATTTATATCGAAACAAAAAGAAAGTTAAACAATATAAAATATAACAAAAAGCTCCATGATTGGAGTTTTTTAAATCTTATAGGAAAGTAAAAAAGATATTTTTAACAAATTAGATTACTTTTAATTGAATGATTTTCGATCTAATTAAATTATATTTTGTTTAGTTTAGCTAATGATATTACTAAACATTCTTCTAAAATATATTAAGATAATAATAAAATAATTAATTAAAAGTGTATAAAAAATATTCTTTCTTCCCACAATAAAGATAAAGGAGAAAAAATATGAAAGATAAAGAAGAAATAGATGTTTTAGATGAACTAAATAAAGGGGCCTGTATGGGACGTGATGCCATCTACTTTATTTTAGAAAAAGTTACTGATAATGATCTGAAAAAAGAATTAGAAAGACAAGGTAAAAAATATAAAGAAATATTAAATAAAATTAGTAAATTATATCCTGAATACAGTACTAAAGAGCCTCACGAAACTAATACTATGAATAAAGTAATGACATGGTATGGTATCGAAATGAAAACAATGATGGATGATAGTACTTCTAAAATAGCTGAATTACTTTTGCAAGGTACTAATATGGGGATTATTGAAGGACGTCGTCTTTTAAATAACAATAGTACTGATAAAGATATTCATAGCCTATTAAAAGAATATGTTGATATGCAAGAAGATGCTGTTGAAAAATTAAAACCCTTCTTATAAAAATAACTCACTACATAGTGAGTTTTTGTGTTATTATAAGAAACATATTACAAGTAGGGGATTATAATGGATGAAATAAATGAAAAATATTGGCAAAATGAATTAAAATGTGCTTTAGAAAGAGAAAAGATTACAGATCCAAACTTTCATGAATTTTTAAAAAATAAAATAAAAAGATTGCCTTTAAAAGTTGAAGATTTTGGTTGGGGAGTATTTCCAATTCTTGATGATAATGGTATTTTAATAGATATTAAAATGGTCATTCCTATAATCTATGATATAAAATCCTTATGTGTTAATATTCATGAATACACTCATGCTTATGAGATGTATTTTTACTTAGGCGAAAAATATGAATGGCATATATCTGAAAGCGAAGAAAAAGCTAAAGATGCTGAACGAAGACTATTATTCTATTTTAAATAAAAAGTTTTTCATAAGAAACTTTATTTATACAAAAAAGAAACATAAATATGATATGATATATTAAATAAGGTGGTTATATGAAAAGTAGTAAAAAAGTCAAAACAAAATCTAAAAAAGAAAATACTTATAATTTTATTAATTTAATGTATTTCATCTCTTTATTGTTATTTATCTTATTAGGTTCGATATTAATAGCAGCTGGAATAATAGATATTTTTATTTATGCTAAAACTTTAATAATATTTGGCATCATTGGTCTTATTATTTATATAACATATAAATTTATATTTTCTAGAGAATTAAATATTCAAGATTTATTAGTTATTCTAATGGCTTTTTGTGATTATCTATCATATTATTTTTCAGAATATCGAAGAATTGCTATATGGGGATTTGTTGGTAGAAGAGAAGGATTATTAATTTTATATACATACTATATTATCTTTTTATTAGCAACTACTATCTCTAATAAAAAATATTTAAAATATCTTTTATATATCTTTATTGCTTATTGCATAGTTAATGTTTTTTGTGGGACACTACAAATGTTTAATATAACAAGCATCTTAGGAATTTCCATAAAAAAAACTTCTATGTATGCAACAGCTTTTATAGGAAATTCCAATAGCTTAAGTGCATTAATGATTATATTTAATGGCTTATGTTTAGGATATTATTTATTCAATGATAATTTTAATAATCGCCCATTTTATATATCTTTAATTTTATTAATTACTTCTATTATAGGTATTGTAATAAGTGGATCAATGAGTGGCATAGTAGGTGTTGTTGCCATGAATATTTTAATTCTATTTTTATATTTTAACAAAAAGAATCATATAACACATGCTAAAAAGAAATATGTAATATATCTAATTTTAATGATATCTTGTAGTTTTTTAATTAGTAAAATTAGTAATAACGAATATATAAAAGATATTACTGATTTATCTCAAAAAGTTGTATCAGTTGATGATAAAAATAATAATGTAGATAATGGTCGCTTACATATATGGAAAGAAGCCTTAACTTGTTATCCTAAACATATATGGACTGGTGTTGGTATAGATGCTTTTTATTATCTATGTGGTTACAGTAATCAAATAATTGACCCAACTACTAATAGAGTTGTTGATAAAGCTCATAACGAATATTTACAGTATCTTACTACTGAAGGTATTTTTAAATTTATTATGTATATAATTTTTATTGCCTATATTTTCTTTAGCTTATTTACTAAAATATTAAAGAACAAAAAAGAAATAAATTATTACCAAATAGCTTTATTAATAGCTTTCTTTGGTTATATAACGCAAGCTTTCTTTAACATAAGTGTTACACGTGTTTCACCAATTTTTTATTTATTAATGGGAATAATGATTATTTATGTATCAGATAAAGTAAAGGTAAAAACTAATGAACAGAATTAAAAAAAATTATTTATATAGTGTTTTTTATCAGTTTTTATTAATATTATTTCCTTTAATAACATTTCCATATATATCTAAAACACTTGGAGTAAACAATTATGGCGTATATAGTTATTACTATTCGATAGTTTCCTATTTTACTTTAATAGCTAGCCTAGGAGTTCAATATTATGGTTCAAGAGAAATAGCAGAAAACTCACAAAGTAAAATAAAGTTAGTATTAACATTTAAAAGTGTTTTTAAAGTTCAAGTTATAATTCATTTTTTTATAATTTTACTTTATGTTTTTACTTGTTATATATTTTTTAGCAAAAACTTGATTATTTCTTTAATGTTTATAATTTATTTAATAGCAAATTGTTTTAATATTAGTTGGTTTTATACTGGCGTTGAAAATTTAAAATTAATTGCCTATAAAAATTTTATTATTAATTTAATTTCTATAATTCTAATATTTTCTTTTGTTAAAGATGAAAATGATGTTGCTTTATATGCCTTTATTTTTTCAATAGCTCATTTAATAAGTCATTTGAATATATGGTTGTTTTTAAAAAAATATATAAATATTAAAGATTTATTTACTAATCATCATATAAAATTTTCATGGATCCACTTAAAAGGTATGTCATTATTATTTTTACCTAAATTAGCGCTTCAAATCTATGATCTATTAGATGAAACAATGCTTGGAAATTTAAGCTTAATGACCGAAGTTGGTCTATATAGTTGTGCCCGTAAAATAATGCTTTTACCACGACTAATTATCGAACCTTTATCTGCTGTTTTATTACCATTCTTATCTAAAGAAAAGAAAAGGAAAGGATCAATAAATACTAAAGTTAGAAATGATGCAATAGTATTTACTATGTGGTTATCTTTAGGTTGTATTTTTGGTATTCTAGCCATTAAAAATGACTTTATTGCTACCTTTTTTGGCAATGAATATTTAAATGCTATTCCAATATTAAATGTTTTATCATTCTATTTATTTTCTTTAACATTATCTATTATATTAAGAGATGTTTGCTATTTACCAGATCATGAAGACAAAAAATATATAAAAACAGTAGTTTTAGGAATACCTATAAATATCTTCCTAAATTTTATCTTAATTCCTAAATTTAATGCCGTAGGAGCAGCTTTAGCTACAATTATATCAGATTACTTTATCTTAATAATAAGATTTGCTATTGTTATAAATAAGATAGATTTAAAATATATTCTATTCCGTTTAATTATTTTTATTTTTAGCAGCCTTATAATGTATTTAGTTTTAAATATACTTAACATTAATTTCTCTTATCATATTATTAATATGTTAGTTAAAGTCTTCATTGGCATCATAGTCTATTTCTTATTAACATGGCCTTGTTTAAAATCATTTATTTTTAAACAAGAAAAATAAAGTATGTAAAATCAGTTTTAAAGATTGCATTTTAAAATAACGATAGTTATAAT
>CANQFI010000124.1 GCA_947598455.1 uncultured Bacilli bacterium
AATTCTCCAAACGAAATTCTTTCTTCTTTTAAAGAAATATCATCTTTTAAATTTTCTTTAATATGTTGTAAATTTAAATTATTAAGTATATCTTTATCCATATATTTTTCATATTTTTCTTTAATTGTTTTACTCCAAACTAATATCTTACTTACATCAAACTTATCTTCTAAATCTAAATAATAAAAATATAGTGAACCTAAAACATTTTGAGCTAATGAAAACACTAATTTATCATCTATACCTCTTTTTAACGCTTCATCCATCGCCCAATTCATATTATAGCAATATCCCTCTAAACCAGATATTTTATATAAACGATTATTACATCTTGTAATAGATGAAGGATTTTCTTTATAAACATAAACTATTTCATCTAAATAAGTTGCCTTTGGATCCATAAGTATAATTAAACGATTAAATCCATTATCTTCATTAGCTCTTGTTTCATTAAATCTAATTTTATACTTATTTAAAAATTCTCTTTTATATATTTTTCCATGTAACCAAACAAGATTATGCTTTTTTACAACTACTTTATTATCTCTTTCATATAGGAAATTACCTATAACTAAATCTCCACCAAAAGAACTAATTTTATTATACATTTTTTGTAAAGAATCATCTTGATAAAAATAATCATCACTATCAATAAAAACTATATATTTTGAATTACTATGATCAATTCCCCATTGTCTTGCTCCTCCAGGTCCCATATTAGAAGGAGTAGCTATTTCTCTAATATTAAAATATTTTTTATATTCTTTTATAAAAGATTCATAATTATAAGAAGAACAATCATTTACTAAAATAGTTTCAAAATTAACATTAATTTTTTGTCTTTTAATAGAATCTAAAGTAGTACGAATCGTTTCATTAGCATTATAAGCAGGTATAATAATACTTATTTTTACATTAGTATCCAAATTCATCATAAAACTTCTCTTCTACACTATACCATAGCTCTGCAAAGTATTTATCAGCTACCCATTGAATTTTTGCCCCAGCATAATGCATTACTTTAATATATTCTAAGCATTTGATTTCTTTAGTTACATTCCATACATAATTATACATACTTGGCAAGTACAACTCTTGATTTTGACAAACTAAATTCAAAGCATCTTGATCAGGATATTTTAACTGATTATTATTAATAATTTCAAACCATTTTTCTTGAATATTGTCTTCTCTAATCTTCTTTAAATTTAATATCATCATCCCTGAATTAATATATTTTCCATTTATTCCTAATCTCTCATAAGTACCATCTCTAATAATTCCATAATCTCTACATCCAGCCACATAATACTCATCTACATTTATTCTCCACAAATGAAAAATATCTTGTAAAACAATGGCATCAGTATCAAAATAAATAACCTTATCCTCTTTTACTAAAGATGGTAAAGCCAGTCTTGCAAAACAGAAATTTGAAAAAATAGTATCACGATTAACATTTCCTTTTTCTACTAATGAATCAAATATTTCATTAAAATTTATTATTTCCATTACAACATTATATTTATTTTTAATTTCTTCTAATTTTGGCACTTCCTTAATATTATCAGTTTCTAATAATAAGTAAATCTTTTCAACATTTTTATTATTTTTTAACAAAGAATATAAATCAACCGCTAAATAATAATACCAATTTTTTGTACAAGCCATCGCTATAATCATCTTTACATCACCTATCCTACTAAAAATTAAGCATTTCTTAAATACCATGCTAATAACTTAATTATATATATTTATTTATGGATATACAAGTTTTTTCACTTTTTTAACAAGTTACAAAATAACAAAAATAAATTAAATAATTAAAATTATTATATATTACATAAAAAACTTCACGATTCTTTTTTTGTTTCATTGAAGTTCCACCATTTATAATTCTGATTTTACATTTAAAAAAAATTTCTTATAAGATAAAAAACCTAAATCAAAAATGCTTGATTTAGGTAAAAAATATTTTTATTAAATAATAACTAAATTATAAATATATATTTCATCTTAACATCTTAAATATTACTAACAATATCAGATAATTTATCACTAAAATCACATAGTGAATTTTGAATAGAATTAATATAGATAATTAATGCTTCAGCAAAATCTTCTTCACTATATCCATCACTATTAAGTTCAACCAGTTCTTTACTTAATAATATCTCATTATCAACATTTAATTCTTTACACATTGTATTAGTTAAACCAGCTAACATTTTAAGTTGTTCTAAAATAATACTTTGTTTTTCTTTTAAAGGTTGACCTTTAAAAAAAGTCATATATTCATTAAAATCTTCTTTCATTATTTACCTCCTAAACATTAAATCTAACTTATCAGCTATTTCTTCTTGTTCTTCTGATGATGAAAGAGCAACTTTATTCCATAATTTTTCAAATTCACGCCATTTACCAGACATTTTAGCCATTGTTTGTTGTACTCTATTCATTCCAAAGAAACGATTCTGTGCATTATATCTTGCAGCTATAGCTCTATTAGTCGTTTTTTCACGTTTACCACCAGCAACATAATGATAAGTACCATCTTCACTTTTAACTGTTTTATCTTCTACTTTTTTATCTTCTACCTTAATTGAATCATTTTGTGGTTCATAAATCTCCAAACTAACATTTTCATGTAAAATTTCTTTCATTATATAATCTATTTTTTTATTTCTTTCTTCTAAAGATAAATTACCTAAATTCATTTTAAACAAAATTACATTAACAAAATTTTTAAGTAACTCACGAGTAGCATCTTCATAATAAGCCATTTGATTATCTACATTTCTAGTATAATCAATTGATGAATATTTATTAAATAAAGCTTTAATTGCCATATACAAACCAGCTACTTCTTCAATACTCATATAAGTAGTTACTCTAATTAAATCATTATAATGATAAGTATCCATATACATTGTAAAACTATTTACCATTTTATCTTTAATTTTCGAATTAACAAGAATCTTAAGTTTAGAAGGATTAATTATTTCAAAAGAAGTAATATTAAATTGTTTCTTATAATATGCAAAAGCTCCTTCTGTCATAAAAGTACTTTTTATATTTTCTTTTTCTAAATCAGGTAAACCATTAAAATAATTTAAATAAATTGAATATATTTTTTCATATGTTTCTAAACCTTTACTCATACCAGACATTGTACGAAGTTTATTTTCAAACTTAGATTCATTATCAGTATTAGAAAAAGGCGTTAATAATTCATCAGGTAAAAAAGAATAAACTGAACTTGCTGCTAGCAAAACATCACCCAAATTAGGATTATAATTAGATTCTTTAAACGGAATTTTTGCATTATGTTCATATTGTTGCAAACGATACAAAGTATCTTGTAATGCTCTACCAGATTCTAACAAAGTTCCAAATTGCAAACTTCTACCATCACTAAAAACTTTATTTAACATTTTTAATTCTTCTGATGTTAAAAAGAATTTACCATAACCTCTTGCTCTAGTTAATACAATTTTATTTTCTAAATATTCTATAGCTTTCTTTTCACGTGTTTCAAAAGAATCATATTCATGAAAAATAACAACTCCACCAACTTTAACATTTTTACTATTAGATTCATCACTCTTTGCGACAGTAGCTATTACACTAGTTTCTGTTAAATCATCATTTGTTCTTTCATAATAATTAGATGTAGCATCAGTAGAATGTTTTCTTCCTTCTTGTTCTCTTTCTTGTACTTTCTTAGCTTCTGTTTCTTTTTGTCTATTCAAACTTTCAATAGCATTGCAAGACATAACATAAGATCTTGCGTATTTTTCGACACTCTTCTTAGCATCAATTGATATATCAGAAGCATATAAAGAATAATTACTATATTCTAATTCTCCATTAACATTCCTAAATCTTTCACGTAAAGATTTAGATACTAAAGAAGATGAAATTACTTTACTTGTAAAAGCTTTTTCCGCATTTAATACCCCTAAAAAAGTTTTTAATTTACCATTTCTTTCTTTTGCATCTTTAGCATATTTAACTTTCATCCAAGCTCCAGATAAAGAATTTTGTCTATGGGTATTTTTAGGATTTAAATACCCCATTGCCACATCTACTAAACGAGAATAAATATTTACATTTTCTTGTTCTTTCTTTATTTGACTATCATAATAACTTTCAGACATCTTATCATCCTTCCTAACACTTACCTATTCTAGATAATTATAACACAATATTTAAAAAAACCAATCAAAAAACTAGATTATCTT
>CANQFI010000125.1 GCA_947598455.1 uncultured Bacilli bacterium
TAAAAAATTTAAATAATAAACTATCATAATTAATTTTTTCAGATATTTTATATTTCAATGCAACTCTATCAAAAAACAAATAAAAGAAAAATCTCCAAAAAACATTATGGTTTCTAACTCGTTCATTTAAAAACTCCTCATAAGTATAAGGTATAACTATTTCCTTTTTATCATATGCTGTATAATTATCAATTGTTTCTTTCCAGGAATCAAGAATATTAACAGTTTCACCAATATTTTGTTCAAATGATAATTCTTTAAATATAAGTCTATCTATATCTAAACTATAATGTAAATAATACTCTAAAGGTAAAGACATATAATAATGATTTAATTCCATATCATGAATACTTTGTCCAAATATATTTACGAAATCTTGAACAAAGTCAATAGCTCCATTTTGTATTAATTCAAGCATTTTATTATCAAAATAACTATACATATTTTTATTTTCAAATACCGGATCAGCGATACCATCAACTAATTTATAACCAATACAACTCTGTTCCATAGAAGAAATCAAGTATTCTCTTAATGTGCCCGTAAAAGTTGGCGAAAATTGATAAAATAATTCTAACTTATAATTTCCAAAATTTGCTTTTGTAAATGCAATATCAGATTTAGCATGAATAAAATACGTATCTATTGGCTTACCTAGTATAGTTGTAAGTATTAATTCAGGTTGAGCACTATATCCTATATCAAAAGTTGCTGATTTACCATAGTAAGTTTCTTCAAAATATTTTTTAACACCATTATAATAATCTAAATATTTCTTTTTACTATAGAAATTTTTATAAATATATCTTATAAAAAAGTAATATTCATTTTCATCAATAAATTTTTTATTTAAATTAAAACCTTCCTTTTTAAGCATTTCCTTATAATTAATCGGCAATTCTAATATATAAGAAAGAATATCAATAAATTCCTTTTTAGTTAACTCAAAAAACATTTCTTTTAATTTGTAAAAATCTTTAAAAGACTTAATCGTTAAAGGAATCAATGATTTTCTAGATAAATAAGTATAATTTAAATTAGTTTTTATATCATATGTATTTATAACTTCTTTACAAGCCTTAAGAGGTAAATAACCATCACGAGCCATAAAAACAAAACTATCATAATTGTTTTCTTTTATCGAATCTAAAATCCATTTAGATAAAGCTAGTAAATGCATTCCTAAAGCATAATAACCAATTAAGTATGGATCTACGTTAAAATTACTATATTCATTAAATGTAATAAATGGATTATCAAAATATTTATTTGCCACAATCGCTAAAGAACATCTATTAGCTAAGAATCTTCTAAAATTACTATGATCTATATTAAAACCTTCTAATTTTTCATAAATTATGCCTAAATCATTCACATTATTTTCCTTTTTAGCATAATTCATAAAAACAGTAGTTGTTTTAGGAAAAAAGAATGAATCAATACCATATTTATTAGGATTTTCTACATCTGCAATATAATTATCTCCAATATGAATAATAGAATAATCATTTAAAGGAAAATCATTTATTAAATGCTTATAAATATTTCCAGAAGCTTTTGTTTTATTTAATTCATTAGATAAATACAATTTATCATATTTAGAATAACCATTTCTTTTTAATATATCTTCAATAATATTTTTAGGTAAATACATATCTGTTGTTATAATAATTTTTTTATTTAATTCTAAAGATAATAAGTATAATGAATAAGCTGTTTCTCTTTTAGTGCAAAATTTAAATTCTAAATCGATTTCCATCTTTTTTAATTTATTTAGCTTAGTCTTATCTAAATCATAATGTTCAAAAATATAATCATATATTTCATCTAACACTACATCTTCCTTATCAGTATTTTCCCTCAATAATCGTTCAGAATCTTCTCTAATGGTAGAAAATTCTATTAAACCAGAGTTGTTAAATAAATCATTAAAATATTTATTCATAAACTTAAACAAATCTGCTGATTCTAATAATGGTCTTGTTATAAGAGTATCAAATATGTCAAAACTAATAACATCATGAGAAATTATTTCTTCTTTTAATTTTTCAAGTTTATCATTATAATCAGTTGCAAGAGAATAGAATACATCTTTATCTTGCCAATCTTTATTTAAAAAATCTTTATTAAACTTATATAAGTATTCATACAATTCATTTTTGTTTGTTTCATCAACCGAAGAAGAATCAATATTATCATACCAAATTTTAGCATAAAGACATTTCCAATTATAAAAATTATCTTTATATTGATTCCATAATTTCTTCTGTTTTAAGTATTCTTCAACCAAATTAAAGCATTTGATTATATCAGAAATATTCTTATTAAGTTTTTCTTTAGACAACGATACAGTTGAAGTAGCAGAACTATCATTAACACAATAAAAATATGAAGCCTTATCGTTAAAACATAATTTTTTAGCATTAACCATTAAAATAGTTGAAAAGATAAAATCTTCAGTCATAACAATATGATCTTTAATACTATCAAAGTAGGGTAGACATTTCTGCCATACTTCCATTTTTATTAGTTTATTCCAAATAACATGCCAACTATAGTTTTTTCCTTCTTGTTTAAAATAATCATCTAAAAAGCAAGTTTTACCCCCCCCGATAAGATTACGGGCATCAGCAAACATCCAGTTATATATGTACTTATTACCAGCATTATCATTAACAAAATTACTCATCACAATATCAGCATCATAATTTATACCTGCCATTAATTGCTCTCTAAAGTAATCTGCTTCAACATAATCATCACTATCTACAAAAGCAATATAATCTCCAGTAGCAATTTTACTACCATCAACTCTAGTTCTAAAAAGGCCCATATTTTCATCATGAGTAAAAACTTTAATACGTTCATCTTTAGCTTTATAAGAATCTAAAATTTCTTGCATATTACCTTTAGATGCATCATTAACTAATATTATTTCTAAGTTTTTATATGTTTGATTTAAAATACTATTTAAACAACGATCAATATATTTTTCAGTTCCATAGCATGGGATTATAATGGAAATTATTTTATTTGTAAGCATAAATAATCACCCTTTAATAAAATAGTATCATACAAAAATATTAAGGTAAACAAATAACAACTTAAAACAAAAAAATTGCAATTTTTATTTTAACCATATATAATTTTAAATATGAAATAGAAATTTGGTGAAAAAATGAGTTCAAAATATATACATTATTGCTGGTTTGGGGGAAAACCATTACCAAAATTAGCAAAAAAATGTTTAAAAAGTTGGGAAAAATATTTACCTGATTATAAAATAATTAGATGGGACGAATCAAATGTTGATTTTAACGAATGTCCATATATTAAAGAAGCCTATGAAAATAAGAAATGGGCATTCGTTGCTGATTATGCCAGAACAAAAGCTATCTATGAAATGGGTGGTATTTATTTTGATACTGACATGATTATTACTAAACCAATTGATTTTCTTCTTGAAAATGAAACATTTTTAGGAATCGAAGATTCAGGAATGGTAAATTCCGCAGTATGGGGTACTACTAAAGCTAAAACATATTTTGCTAAGAAGATATTAGATTTTTATCAATCACAAGAACATTTCGACGTTAATAATATGTTTAAAATGAGTATTCCTCGTGTTATGACAAGAATTTTAAATGATTTAGGTTTAGATCATACTTCTAATGAGATTCAAAAATTAAAACATAATATTACAATATATCCACGTGAATATTTTTATCCTTTATCATTTAATTTTGAAAATAATATATTTACAGATAATACTTGTATGATTCATTATTTTGATGCTAGTTGGTTTACCAAAAAAGAAAAATTCTTTTTAAAATTAAAAAGAACTTTTGGTAGTAAAACTATCGATTTTATGAATATGGTATATCACAAAATAAGACATCTAGGTGGCATAATAATTAAAGGTACCTTATATAAACCAGCTAAATATTTTAAATATACATATTTAGATGGTCATAAATATCAAAAAAACTTATCTTTAGCTCATGAAAGTTTAGATAAAGTAAAAAGTGATTACATTGTAATGCATAATCCAGATTGGCTAGGAGTAACTAGTGCTACAATTGAACTTTTTGATAGTTGTGTGCCATGTGGTGAATTTTTTAGAAAAAGAGATATGAGAAA
>CANQFI010000126.1 GCA_947598455.1 uncultured Bacilli bacterium
AAATCACTTGTCATATTAAGTAATTCATTAGCATCACAACCCATAATAATATTACTATGGAAACAATATGGTAAGATATAACGACAATCTTCAACAGGAATTCCTTCATCAACAAATTCACCATATTTATCAAATAAACTTTGAATATGTTCCATATACATTCCTTTTAATTCTTTATTATTTGGTAAAACATTACCTTCTTTATCACAGAAATCAGGAATAACATATCCTGCTGTTCTAAAATCAACATTTCTTCGTGATTTTATTGTAAATGATGTCAATCTATAACTGATAATTATTTGTTCAATTAAAACAGATACATCTTCTAAAGCAAAAACTAAGTAGTCATGTTCAGATATAGATTTATGTCCATAACCGACAACAGCTCTTGCTAATTTTAAATTATTTTCATAGTTATTATGACTTTCAAAAACTTGTGTTACAGTACCATCAGCACGAGATAGATTACCGGCTGAAGCAACCATTTGTAACCTCTTTTCAATTTCTTCTTTGGTATCATTACCAAGCATTGTAACTTTCATTAAAAACATCTCCTTTTACCATAATTCTCTACCAATTCAAATATAGCACACTTATGTTTTAAGATAAAGTGTATTTTATACACTTTCATATTTTTTTTATAAAGATATTGATATTTCCTAGGTTTTATCAAATTGTAAATTGACAATATTTGACAATGTATGATTTGTTTTGTTGACACACAAAAACTATCAAGTGATAGTTCCTATTTAGTCAGTCGGAATGTCAACTACTTTAACATCTTTAACAATCATACCATCAAATGTAACTTTGAAGACCATTGGAGCTGTATATCTACCATCAATTATTGTTTCGTCTGCAAAGCTTAAAATTATATTATCATCGACATTATAACCAATTTCACACCATGCTGTTAGTAAAGTTGTAATGGCGGTGGCATGAGAAATAACGGCAATACGATTACCAGTTTCAAACATCAAAATATTTTTCATAGCATCAACTATTCTCTTTTTAGTTTGATTTAGTGATTCACCACCAGATAATTTAAAATCAAAATCTTTTCTTTGAAGTCTTTCAAATTCAGTAGATTTCATATCCCCCATATCACCGATACGTCGTTCATTTAAACGATCGTCTATATTAATAATTGTATTGTTTTCTAAAGCAATATATTTAGCTGTTTCTAAACATCTAACATAATTAGAACTATATACAGCATCAATATTTTGTAATTCTTTCAGTTTACTTAATTTTTCAGCTCTTTTTTCACCACTTACAGACAGAAAGGCCTTCTCATTATATATTTGTTTATTATCATGCATACTAATATTTTTAATATTAACTCGTGGTGTAACTTCAGAATGTCTAATTAAATAAACTACTGTTTCCATTAGAAAATCACCTCAAATAATCCAAATGATATAGCCATCATAATTAAACCGGCTAATAAAACCCCTGCCATTACAGCAGCAATGGTTTTTTTAAAATCTAAATCTAATATACTAGCTGCTAAAGTACCAGTCCAAGCACCAGTTCCAGGAAATGGAACACCTACAAATAAGAATAAGGCAAAGTATAATCCTTTTCCTGCTTTAGCTTCTAATTTTTTACCACCTTTTTCACCTTTAAGTAAACACCAAGTAAAAAATTTACCAATATATTTTTTATCTTTGCCCCACTCTAATACTTTTCTAGCAAATAAATAAATTATAGGAACAGGTAACATATTACCAATTATAGATATGATAAAGGAAATAAGTTTAGGTAACCCTAAATAAGTAGCAATAGGAATTGCTCCTCTAAGTTCTATTAAAGGAACCATTGAAACTAAAAATACTATTATATATTTAAAAAACATTATTAATCACCTTTCGTACAAGAATAAATATCATATATTATGTAAAAAGTTATTTATCTTGTATTACCATTATATCATTATTATAATAAAAAACAAAAAGTATTTGATACATAATCTTCTTAGAATTATAATATTTATAAGTTAGTAAAGGGTGATATGGTGAAAAAGATTAGATATGTTATTTTTCTTATTATATGTTTATTAGTTATACCAGTTGTTATGGCAGCAAGTAATCCTTATCCTAAAACTAAAAATTGGTATGGAGAAATTAAGTCTAATTGTACATATACAGCTTGGCAGGCAGCTTATGATACTTTAGGAATTGCTTTACCTGGTTGGGGAAATGCTAATACGTGGCTTAGTAGTGCAGCTAAAGCGGGATATAGTATTGGTAATAAGCCAAGAAAGAATTCAATAGTTGTCTTTGATGATGGTGGTTATGGGCATGTTGCTTTTGTTTCTGAGTATTATGAAGATGAACAAACTTATACTTTAGCTGGTGAAGGGACTTTTGAAATTTATAGATATGAGATTGGTGGTTATTATACCTTAGGTTATATATATTTAGATGAAGCTCCTAAAAAAAATAATAGTTCTAATAGTAATTCAAGTAGTAATAATAGTTCTAGTAATCAAACAACTACAAGTACAGCAAGTAGTTATTTAAAATCTTTAGAGATTGAAAACTATGAACTCGATTTTAAAAAAGATGTTTTTACATATGTTATTGAAGTTGCTAATGAGGTTGACAAAATAAATATTAAAGCAACTGCTCAAGATAGTAAGGCTAAAATAGAAAATACTGGTGAACAAGAGTTAAGAGTTGGTGATAATTATATAGCTATTAAAGTTACTTCTACTGATAAAACTGTATCTAATTATAATATTATTGTAACAAGACTTGATGTAGTTACTGAGGAACCACCAGAGGAACAAGAAAATGATGAAAGTCAGAAGGAAGAAGTAACTGATACTAAAGAAACTATAAAAGAAGATAAGAGTAAAAATAAATTACTTAATAAATTATTAATTGTAGGAATAATATTACCAATCGTTTTAATTATAATTATTTTATGTTTTGTATTATTTAAAAAGAAAAGAAGTGATAAGAATGACCAAAAAAGAAAAGACAGAAAAGAAGATAAAAAAAGAAAGTAAGCTTGTAGAAGAAAATAAAATTGAAGAAAATGATAAAGTTGAAAATAAGAAAAGTAAAAAGAATTTAATTATTTTAATTATTGTGATTATTTTACTACTAGCTATTTCTGGAACAAGTGGTTTTATGCTATGGAAAAATATAAATGACGATAATGATAATAAAGAAGTATTAGAACCACAAGAAGAAAAGAAAGAAGAAATTAAAGACGAAGAACCTAGTGAAGAAGTTATAACTTTTAAAGTAATTTTTGATTCTAATGGTGGTAGTTTAGTAGATGTAGCAACTGTTAATGAAGGTGAAGTTATTAACAAGCCAGATGATCCAACTAGAGATGGTTATACTTTTAAAAATTGGACTTTAGATGATAAGGAGTATGACTTTAGTACACCTATTACCGATAATATTACTTTGAAAGCCAATTGGGAGAAGAATAAAACTAGTAGTTCTAATAATTCTAGTACTAATAATAAACCTAGTTCTGGAACAACTAATAATGGAGCAACTGTTACTTCAACAATTGATAAGATAAATTTAAATGATGTTATAACAGTAAAGATTGATTATTCATATGCGGGAGTTGTTTATGATTTAATATTTATCGATAATTTTAAGGAAGTATTTCCAGAAATAACTGGTGATACTTTTACAATAGATGATCCAGTTGGTAATGGAACTAATGTAATTCCAGAAAGTGAATGGATTAAAAGATATGACCAGTTAAAATTTAATACAACTAAAGAACAAAATGCTATTAATATATTAAATGGTCTTAAAAATAAAAAATATAAGGGAATTGGTAATTATAGTGTAACTACTGATTATCCAGGAAATCTATCTCATGTTATATCATATGGTTATTCTTATATAAATGTATCTGATACTAAAAAGTATAAAGCTTTACAAGATGGTTTAAGCGCTAGTAGAAGTGAATTTAGGTCAATATTAGGTAAAGCTGAAAATGGGGCTTATAATATTGGTTTGGGATATGCTGTATTACCTACGCAATATAAAGTTTTAGATGAAGAGTTATGTGCTGAATATAATTTAACTTGTGATAGATGGTAAAGAATATAGAGATATATTCTTTTTTT
>CANQFI010000127.1 GCA_947598455.1 uncultured Bacilli bacterium
AGACCATCAAACTTACATTTACCAGTCATTCTTGCTATTAAATCTCCACCATATTTTGAATCTCCACCTGGTCCTTTAGCATAATGTCTTTGACTTGACCAAATATTCATATATTCATCTTTAAATTCATTTGTAATTAAACCAAAATTAACTTGTGAAGATAATACTTTATCTATTTCATCTAAATACATTTCTCTTGTAATAGATAGTTTATAATTATCTTTAGAATTTCTAATTTTATCTTTAAATTTTTCTTCTTTTAAAAGCATTTCAGAAACAATACGATAGCCTTTTTCTTTCATAGCTTTTTCATTTTCTGTTATACTGTCTTTTACTTTACCAGCTTCAGTATCTTTTATGTCTTCATCTCTATTTGATTTATATCCTCTATGTTTCGCATAATGAACTAATATTATAGATAATTCATCTTTATTTAATTTTCTATCTAATGCATCAACTTTTAACATATAAGGATTAACATCTTTATCTTTATAATATTCATTTACCATATCATTATAAATATTAGAAAGTTTATTATTTATTTCAGATACTTTACCTGTAACTATTTCATCACCTAAATATCCATTTACATTAAGTAAATATTTTATTCTATCAACTCTAAATTCTCGACGACGAATAATTCTTCTTGCTCCCCTTTTTGCTCTTCTTTCTAAATTCTTACTATCTCCAGTTTTAAGAACTTCACCAGGTGTAAATATTTTAACTCCCACATCAATAATATGATTAGGATTATTATTTTCATCTAATCTAACTAATCCCCAACCTACTGAGGAAATTCCGATATCTAAACCTAAAGTATATTTTTCTTGTTTCATAAACTCCTCCTAAAAGGATTATAACACATACCAAACAAGATAATTACCAAATATTAGTAATTATTATATTTTTCTATTTATATTATTTAATTCAAAAAAATAGCTCTTATAAAAAGAACTATTTCACCATAACTTCCTCTTGCGTTTTTCTTTCATATATTGTTCTTAAAGTTCTTGTAAGTTTTACTCTTTCCATATCTAAATCTAAATCATTATTTTGTAAAAATTCTCTAACTAATTTATAAGCTTTATCCACATTAACATTTTGACAAACACCAAATATAGCAGTAAATAAATTAGCTAATTCATTGCTATACCTACATCTATTGGTCGATTAGTCATTTCCATTTCATAACATTACCCTATAAATACTTATAAATAAATTTTAATAGTTTCTTCTATTGTTTCATTAATTAATATCTTTATTTACTGAAGTATAAACTATCTATTTCATAACTTTCTTCATCACAACCAACAGTAATTTGTATTTTATCGCTTTGAATTATCGAATTATCTCCAAAATAAATATTAATAATTACTTTCAATTTAACAAACTCTAATTACAAATCACTAATATCTATCTAATAATAATTTCTTGTATATTAGTTCTCTCGTTCCATTATATCAAACATTACAATTCATTTGACTTTATCCAAATATTATGATAAAGTCTTTAATGAAATGATTTTTTAAGGAGGCGTTAATTATGGCAAAAAAAGTAAGTACTAAAA
This sequence comes from uncultured Bacilli bacterium, assembly GCA_947598455.1. Next base: position 1,568 of record CANQFI010000127.1, read on the forward strand.
AACCTTTAACAGGTAATAGAAGAAGTCATGCTTTAAATGCAACAAAACATGTTCAAAAACCAAACTTCCAAAAAGTAACTATTAATGGTGAAAAAGTTGTTTTAACTGCACGTGAGGCTAGAACAATGAAAAAAGAAGAAAGAAATTCATAATTAACCACATCGTGGTTTTTTTTTGCAAAAAAAATCAATTACTCTTTTATAGTAATTAATCCTTTTTCAACCTCTTCTAATGCTCTTCCTAATTCTTTTTTATTCACATATTCACTTTGTTTCATTTGAAAATGTTTATTTTCAAGCATTTGTTTACTTCTCCTGGCTGCAATATGAACAAGCTTATATTTAGAATCGATTATATTAAGCAACTTATCTATAGAAGGATATATCATATTTATCACACCCTTATAATACTATAATATCTAATTTTATTTTTTTTATATAGTATTTATCTAAATTTTTGACAAGTATTTTACAAAAATATTATGTCAAAAAAAGAAGTACTATTCTTCATCAAGTACTTCTGCTTTAATATTTCCATCACTTTCATAAGTTAATTTAATCTTTAAACCATTTAAATTAGCTTTACTATTTCTTGGATCAACAACATTTCCACTATCATCATCTGGTATATAATAACCATCATTAATTAAATCATTAACTGTTATAATTAAACTTCCCTCATTTTTTAAACTTTCTAATTTTTCTCCATATAATTTTGCTTGTTTAATTATTAAATGTTCTTTTTCATTATAGTATTCTACAGATTGATCTTTAAAAGCATATGAAGTTGTACCCATAATAACTAAAGTAAAAATCCCCAAAATACCAATTACTACTAACATTTGTAAAGTTGTATAACCATTTCTGTCTTTCATATACTTCACCTATAATAATTATATCATATTTTTAAAAATGTTTATATATAAAATAAAAAGGCCTTAAAGCCTTTTAATAACCACCACACTTATTATCATATACATTACTTACTTCATCTTCTGAAGTACAAGTAAATACTGGTTGATAAGTATGTCTATATACATGATGATTAATAATTCTTGTATTTACAGGTATAATATGAGGTACCTCATAATTCATTTGTCTATGACATACTCTTTCTTGTGGACATTCCATAACTGGTGGACAAGTACATCCCCCACAAGAATTCATGTTCATCATATTCATTCCCATATCAGGACTCATATTTTCATTTTCATAACATCTATTTAAAAACATAAAAACAATCCTTTCTACAATATCTTATGTGAAAGTTGTTTTTATGTTTGTGACATTTAACTTATATTTAATCAATATCTACTTCTTTTAGTATATATCTATATGCATCAGTTACTCCAATAATTACAAATACACATTTTTGTTTTTTAATTATCTCATAATAAACAATTGGTTTTTCTATTAATCTTTGTGCATCTAACAATTCACTAAATGATTCACATTCTATAACATTATATCCTGTTAAATCTGGCATCTTTTTACTATTTACAATTAAATGATTATGTTTATTTAAAATATCATCTCTTATTTGACAATAAATACTCTTTTTAGGTAATGTTTTAATAACAAAATTAACAGACAATAAGAATAATGTTGTATCAAGAATTAATAAAATAACCCCAACATAAAGTAATATTTCATTAGAAGGTTCTGTTGAAAAACGTTTTGTATAATCATTCTTACCATCATAATTACTTACTTTTTCAACACTTACTTGCGTAGAAAGTAATGGTATCTTAACCTCTACTACAACATCTTTATTTAGTGGTTCATCAAAATATTTATAAGAAGTTTTAAGATTAATATACATTTTTAATAATAAAAATCCCGTTACATTTGAATCTTCTCCACCATTAATTTCTTTAACACTTTTAGCTAAATTATTATAATAGTCATAATCCAAAGTAATATTTTGTGTAATAGGAACTTCTTTAACATTTTCTTCTTCTTTTACTACTTCATCAATTAAATTAAAATTATCATTTGAAAGTTCTTTATTAGTTGTTTCATCAATTAATTTCATTGTTACATCAACATAATATGTATATTTAACATCTGCTTCATCAGATAACTTATAATTATAATTTAAATCTGTACTAATATCATCTATTATATCTGATAAATAATAATCAGTAGGTGTTAAAACTCCCGTACCAAAAGGATTATTATCTTCAAATAATTTTATATCATAATTAATACTATCTTTTTCTTCATATTCTAAAGAAACCTTTTTACCTTTAGAAAATCCATTATCAAAACAGAAATATACTAAAAATCCTAATATAATAACAAAACCAAACATAAAAATAAGTCTAAGAGTATAAGAAAAATAAAATCCACCTCTTCTAATATATTTGTTTCGATCATTAGGAATTCTTTCCATTTTTTCAAAATCTTTATCTGTTAACTTGTTTTTAACCATTCATATCACCCTAAACTTTATTCTATAAAAAGTATAACACACTATTTTTTTATTTAAAATAAAAAAGTAGATTTCTCTACTATTTTAAAATGGTAA
>CANQFI010000128.1 GCA_947598455.1 uncultured Bacilli bacterium
TTTTTTATTTATTTCTTTTTTAATTAGTAGTTATTTGATATAATTATATAAGAAGAATGAAGGGATTATTATGGATAATAAAGATTTAAATAATATTAATAATTCAAATATTGGGGAAAAAGATTTATCAAATAATGATAAAGATAAAACATTAGAAACAAATAAACAAGAAAGTACTATAGCGAATAATTTGGAGACAGTAATTAATATTCCTGAAAGTAATGATAAAAAGGAACAAATTAAAGCTCAAACTCAAACTTTAAATCCAGCCGCTGATTTTAGTTCTATTTTTAATGTTGCTTCTGAAGAAAAAAAAGAAGAAATACCAAAAACTACTTCTATGCCAACAAAACAACCAGAATTAGCCCCTGAAGTTAAACCAGCTACTCCTAAAAAAAACAAACCAACTCCTCAATTTAATAAGGAATTGTTTAATAGTGAAGAAAAAATATTATATGAAATAAAACCTGAAAAAGAAGGAAATCCCATTGCGGTTTTATTTTTCTTTATCTTTTTAGCAACTTTTATAATATTTTTGCCTTCATTAGTTAAAGTAGCTAAATTTAATTTTAATCCATCTTCTAATACACAAGAGCCAACAGAACCAGAAGAAAGTAATATATATGAATTAGGTTCTACTGCTGTTAGAGTAGCTATTGATAACTTAGAATTAAATAATTTTGTTACTTCTCGAGAAAACAATGAATATTATCTAATCTTTACATTGTCAAATACAAGTGCTCAGCCATATTTATTTGATAAGAAATACTACATTACTTTATACGATGATGAAAAAATTGTTGGTTATGCCTTAGTTCATTCATATGATATTATTTCAGCATATGGTGCAAGTGAGGTTAAAGTAGTTTTAAATGAAAACACATATCAAAGAGCAGATCATTTTAAAGTAGAAGAAATAGTTCCAAGTCGTTATCCAAATGCTTCAACTATAGAGGTAGACGGCGAATATAATGTTTTAACATGTAACTATTTAAATGACGAAATGAAATATTATTTTAGTAATAATGCTTTAATTAAAATTAAGGAAACTTATAAAGAAACTCAAAGTAATAGTACTAACTATACACAAAATAAAGATAAGTATCGTAGTATCTCAGAACAATATAACCAAATCGATAATTTTACTTCAACTTTTGTTGAAACAAATACTGATTTTACAATGGCTAATGAAATAGATTTAAAAGATATTCCAGATAAAACATTAACTGATTTAAAAGTTTATCGTTATTTTAGATATAGTGAAAATATTAATGTTGTTGCTTTTGAATTAGAAGCCCAAGGATACAAGTGCGGATAGGGGGATTAATATGGCTTACAATTTTACAACTACTGATTTTGAAGGCCCATTAGATTTATTACTTCACTTAGTTAAAGAGTCTAAAATGGATATATATGAAATAAATATTCATGATATAATTAATCAATATTTAGACTTTATTCATTCTTTAGAAGAAAAGAATATTGATATAGCTAGTGAATATTTAGTAATGGCTGCAGAATTAATTCATTTAAAAAGTAAGTTATTAGTTAATCGCCACGAAGAAGAAAATGAAGATGATGAATTCTCATTTAATAGCGAAGAAGATTTAAAAAATAAATTAATCGAATATGAAAAATATAAAGAAATAACCAAAAATTTTCAGGAGTTAGAAGAAAAAAGAGCAGAAGTTTATACAAAACTGCCTGAATCATTAAATGAATATCTAGAATCAACTGGCTTTATTAAAGGTGAATTAAATATTGAAGATTTATTTAATGCCTACAAATTATTTATCGAAAGACAAAAACTTGCAAAACCATTAAATACTAAAATAACCAAAAAAGAATTAAGTGTTGATGATAAAATAAAAGATATAAGATCTATCTTAAGCCAAAGATCAAAAGTTAATTTTATTGAATTATTTACTGAACTAACTAAAGAAAATATTGTTGTTACATTTTTATCTATTTTAGAAATGAGCAAAAATAGTGAAATTATCTTGACTCAAGAAGCTAGCTTTAGTCCAATTATGATAGAAAGAGTGAGTAAGAAATGAATCTAATCGGTGTTTTAGAAGGGTTATTATTTGTTGTTGGTGATGAAGGTTTAACCCTTAATCAAATTTGTGATATTTTAGAAATTGATATGGCAAAAGCTAAAGAACTTTTAATGGAACTAAAAAAAAGTTATGATGTTGATAATCGTGGTGTAAGAATTAGTTATTTAGGAGACGCCTTTAAATTAACTACTAAAAAGGAACATAAAGATTATTATAAAAAATTAATTGAAAATCCAGAAAACAATACATTATCTCAAGCGGCATTAGAAACTTTAGCTATAATTGCTTACAATCAACCTATTACTAGAGTTGAAATAGATGAAATGCGTGGTGTTAGCAATGTCCATATATTAAGAAAATTACTAGCTAAAGGCCTTATTAAAGAATCTGGTAAAAGTACTCTTCCAGGAAGACCAAATCTTTATGCTACAACTAGTGAATTTTTAGATTATTTTGGTTTATCATCAATTAGTGATTTACCTACCATAATTAGCGAACCAGAAGAAGATGATTCAGAAAAAGATTTATTTACTTCAATTTATAAGGAAGAAGAAAATGAATAAAAAACTTTTTTCCAGTGAAGATGATTTAATAAGTGAAGATTTAAAAAATATTGATTTATCAAATATTGAAGTAGCTAATAAAAATATTAAATTATGTCAATTTGAATATCTTAATCTAAGTAATAATATTTTTGAAAATACATTCTTTGAAAAGATAGAATTTATGAATTGTGATTTATCCAATACTAAATTTATTGATTGTAATTTCCGTGAAATAAAATTTAATAATTGTAAACTAGTAGGAACCAATTTAAATAATTGTCATTTTACTAAAATAGAAATAACCAATTCTTTATGTAAATATTTAAATTTAGTTGATAATAAAATAAAAGAAATGATAGTTAATGAATCTGATTTATCAGAATGTACATTTTACAATATAACATTTAAAGATTTAACTTTTAATAAAGTTAAATTAATTAAAAGTGAATTTATAAATACTATTTTATCTGGATTAGATTTTAGTAGTTGTGATATAACTAATATTAAAGTTAATCCCCAATATTTAAAAGGATTAAAAGTTAATTTAATGCAAGCTATTGAACTATCTAAAATATTAGAAATAGAAATTGTCGAATAGAGGAGTCGTATGAAAAAAATACTAATAATTATAACAATAACCATTTTAAGTGTTTCCACAATAGTATTAGGAATTGGGACAATTCATTTTTATAATGAATCGAATAATGCTAAAGATAAAATAAGTGATTTAGAAAAACAAAATAAAGATTTAAAAGATGAAATAGAAGAAAACCAAAATACAAGTTATCAAGTTAAAAATGATAATTCTAATAATGAAGAACCAAATACTGAAAAAAGTGAACCTTCAAGTGATCAAACAAGTTATAGTAATTTAGAAACTATTACTTTAAGTGATTATATATCTTTAATAAATGAAAAAAAATCTTTTATTCTTCTTACATCTCAAACATTCTGTTCTCATTGTACTAACTTTAAGCCAGTTTTAAATAAAGTTCTTGATAATCATAATCTTAAAGCATATATTATTGAATATAATTTATTATCTAATGAAGAAAAAGCAACTTTTAATTCTGTTACTAAAATAAGTGCTACACCAACAACCATTTTTATTAAAAATGGTGTTGAAGAAAACGAGTCTAAACGTTTGAATGGTGAAGTAAGTGAAAAAGACATAGAAGCTAGATTAAAAGAATTAGGTTATATAAAATAAAAAAAGAATTGATAAAGTCATAAATAAATTAATAATAAAAATTAGTGACTAATTCTTTCTTTTTTGTTATGAAAAAGAATATAAATAAATAATCATAATTTGATTTTTATTTGTACTCTAAAATATTTATGTTATAATTAATTATGTAATTGCCCATGTGGCGGAATTGGTAGACGCGCTGGACTCAAAATCCAGTGGTAGTAATATCGTGTGGGTTCGAGTCCCACCATGGGCACCA
>CANQFI010000129.1 GCA_947598455.1 uncultured Bacilli bacterium
CTAAAAACAAATATTAAAATTAAACAATAATAAAATAATTGTAAATTATTGACTAAATATATCAAATATTATATATTTATATTAGTAGAATGAAGAATCGGGTGCAAAGATTATGAAGAAAAAATATATATTTACTTTAGTAGTAATCGGTTTAATGCTCGCCTTAACTTTAACAATGGGAACTGGATATGGATTATGGCTATCTACCAAAGATAAAAACGAGCTTAGTTCAACAACTTTAAATTGTTTTAAAATTTATTATCCTGATGGTAGTGATACCTTTGAAATGAAAAATATTAATCCTGTAACAGCTGAGGAAGGTCTAGAAACTAGTCCTTATACTCTAGTTATAACTAATATTTGTGATATAGATAAAGAATTACAAGTTCGCTTAAATGTTTTAGATGAATCGACTATTGATTTAAAATCATTAACAATTGAAGCTTCTGGAAACCTTACTCAAGAAGCTGTCCTATATAATAATTTAACTATTAATAAATCACTTAATGAAAATGTTGTTCAAAGTAGACTTATTGGTATTATAAATGTTAAACCTAATGAAACTGTTAGAACCAATGTTAAGTTATGGTTTGATGAAAGAAAAAATCCTAACATTGACAAAAATAATATTTTAAAAGCTCAATTTGAATTAATAGATAAAGAATCTAGTGTTAAAGCTAAATTCTATGAAACACTTTTAACAGAAAAAAGTAAAATCGATGCCAAAACAGCTCCAAATCTTACGACTATTTCAACCACAGCTGATGGCTTATATGCGACAACAACTAACAATGGAAAATCATATTATTACCGTGGAGTAGTAAATAATAACTATGTATCATTTGGTAATTACATATGGCGTATAGTAAGAATAAACGAAGATGGTACCATTAAACTAATTTTAGATAAATCAGCAACTTATACGGAATATAATAAATTAATAAATGAAAAAGATTTTGTTGGTTATAAATATATTTGGTATAACAACGAAGTAAATAGTAATGCTAAAAATGCCTTAGAATCATGGTATGATGCTAATATTACAGCAAAAGATTTAGATAAATATGTTGCTGAATCAAGTTACTGTAACGATTCTGGCTATGAAACATCTAATTTCAATACTTACTTTAATGGTTATAATCGAATTGTTACAGACAAAGCTCCATCATTAGTATGTCCAGAGACGAATGCAGACTTTGGCGGAACATTTAATACTAAGGTTGGCTTGATCACAGCTGATGAAGTAGTTTTAGCTGGAGGCTCATACGATACTACTAATATGAATTACTATTTATATAATGGTGAAAACTTCTTTACTATGACACCATATGAATTTACTTCGTATAAAGCATATATTTATAGTGTGAATAATACTGGTTCCTTAACATCTTCCTTAGTTAATGAACAATTAGGTCTTCGTCCAGTAATAACATTAATTAGTGATATTACCGTAAGTGGTGCCGGCACTATAGATAATCCTTATACAATAGATATGCAATAAACACTGTCTTTACAGTGTTTTTTCTTTTCTTAAATCTATTTTTTTCTTTGTTTGTCGAATATGTTTAAAAAGCCCTATTAAAGCTCTATATTCTTGTTATCAGGTGATAAAAATGACAAACATTGAAACGATAATCAAATTACATGAAAAATTAATCTATAAAATCGCTACTAGATTTCATGATGCTGAAATAGATGACCTATATCAAGCTGGTGTCATTGGTGTAATAAAAGCTTATAATAATTTCAAAGATGATGGTACTACTAAATTTACCACATATGCTTATAATTATATTTTCGGTGAAATGTATGAATATGTTAACAATATTAGAACAATTAAACTAAATAAAAATATTTTAAAACTATATAAAAAAATAGAACAAACTAAATATTTATTAGCTCAAAAACTTAATCACATTCCATCAATCCAAGAATTAGCATCCTTTTTAAACTATGACGAGGCAACCATTACTCAAGTTTATGAATGCACTTCGTCTATAATGAGTCTCGATAATGAAACTGAAAGACCTATATACGAAACTATCTCTAGTCCTAAAGATGATATTTCAACTAACATGATCGATTTAAAAGACTCCATGGCTACATTATCTAAAGAAGAAAAAGATATAATTGATTATCGCTATTTTAAAGACTTTACGCAAAGTGAAACTGCTAAAATACTTGGTATGTCACAAGTAAAAGTATCAAGATATGAAAAGAAAAGTCTTAATAAAATGTATAATTATCTAAGTGCTTAAACATACTAAATAACAGGTGATAAAATGAATACTGTTAAATATAAAAAAATGGTGGAAGAACTAACACCTAAAGAAAATCGTTTACTTAATATGCTTATTGCTTTTATAGGTGGTGGCTTAATAGGTGTAATTGGCACTATATTATATGTTAATTTAAATAAAGTATATAACTCAGAAGATTCAATTGCTTTTATGTTATTAATATTTATTATTATATCGGCCTTTGCTACTTGTTGTGGTATCGCTGATAATTTATTTTCTAAATTAAAATGTGCTCTTATAATACCTATAACTGGTTTTGCTCATTCTATTTCTTCCTCTATTTTAGATTATAAAAAAGAAGGATTTATTAATATGGGTTCAAATACCTTTAAATTAGCTGGATCCGTATTATTATATGGCATAGTTAGCGCCATAATATTTACATTAGTGAAGGTGATCTTAAATGTCTAGTTTTAAATATAATAATGTTTATATTAAAGATTATGAATCTATTGCTGGTCCAGAAGAAGTAAAAGGTAATTTAGAATATCATAATATTACTAAAGATTACTATTTTGGTGAAGAAAAAATTGAAGATGCTGAAATAAAAATGCAAAATTTATGTTTAATGAATATAACTAAAAGAAACAAATTAAATAAAAAGATTGAACTATTAGTAGGTGGGGACCTAATAAATCAGATAGCTATTACTTCCTACAATATCGTTAATCGTAATATTCCATTTTTAGGACTTTATAATGCTTGTGCTACTTTTAATGAAAGTTTAATTGTTTTAGCCAATTTTATTGAAACGAATTTCATTAATAGCGGTCTAGCTATAACTTCAAGTCACAACTTAAATGCCGAACGACAATATCGTTTTCCTATCGAATATGGTTCTCCTAAAAAATGTTATACAACATTTACAACAACCGGAGCTGCTTGTGCCTACCTCACCAAAGAAGAAACAAATATCAAAATAGAATCCGCAACTATCGGTACTGTAGTAGACTATGGTATTAAAGATTCAGCTAATATGGGTGCAGTTATGGCACCAAGTGCCGCTGCAACTCTTCATAAACATTTAACAGAATTACAAAGAGATCTAAATTACTATGATTTAATAATAACTGGTGACTTAGGTTCCTTTGGTAAAGACCTCTTCTTAAAATTAATTAAAGAAGATTATAACTATATACCTAAAACTTATTTTGATGCAGCTAGTATTCTTTACAAAGATAATCAAAATACCTTTCAAGGTGGTAGTGGACCAGTTGTTGTTCCTTTAGTTTTATTCAACAAAATATTTAAAGAAAAACAATATAAAAAAATCCTAGTATTAGCTACTGGTTCATTACATAATACTTTAATGGTTAATTTAAAAAAGAGTATTCCTTCAATTACTCACGCTGTTAGTATCGAGGTGAAATAATGATATATATAAATTCTTTTATTGTCTGTGGAACAATCTGCTTACTTGGTCAAATAATTTTAGATAATACTAAACTAACTCCTGGACATATAACAAGTATCTTTGTTATTACTGGAGCACTTCTTTCATTTCTAGGAATTTACGAAATAATTGCCAATTATAGTTTAGTAGGTAGTAGTATTCCCATAACATCATTTGGTAATGCCTTATATAAAGCTGCTTATGAAGGATTTCAAAGTAACGGCTTTATTGGTATGTTTAGCAATCTTCTTTCTACAACTAGTACTGGTATAACCGGAGCCGTCTTTTTTAGCTTTATCTTTTCCTTAATATTTCAAATTAGAGATTAATCTCTTTTTTTTTATTTATTT
>CANQFI010000130.1 GCA_947598455.1 uncultured Bacilli bacterium
TCCATACCATATTTTCTAGCCCAAATAACAGTATTAGTTACTTCTTTTCTAAATTCTTTAGCAACAAGAATTATTCTTTGAGTTAAGTTTTGATTTAATTCTACTTCAGAAAAATCACTTTTATCTAAGAAAGATGTGATTAGTTCTTCAGCATTACCTTCTTTACCACATTTAATTAGATATTGTTGATAAATAGTTTTTATATTTTCTTTATTTAAAGAAGAACAATAGCCTGCATATTTTAGAGCTTGCCATACGACATCTTTACCACTATCATCTAATTTATTTTCAATAACAACAATGTTACCTTTTTTATCAAGAGCCATTAAATCCAAACGTTCATTGGTATCATTAAAACCATCAAATTCTTTTTGAATAATTAATAATTCTTCATCTAATAAATCTGGATTATTAGCTATCCATTCTTGTAGATCTTTTCTTTCTTTTAAACCTACTTCACTAAAAGATATTTTTTTTATTTTATTAACTTTTTTGTTATCTCTATTTACAATGTACATATTTACGACCTCTTTTAAATTATTGTTTTGGTGTTCCAAAATCTCCTAATTGCATATTTTTTTCTTTAACTACTAAGATACGATCAAAGATAACCATTAAATCACTATAATCTAGTAAAGCATCAGCTTTAACTACAGCATTTATATATTCTTCTTTATTATCTATTAAAGAATAGTCTAAGTTATATTCTTCTAAACCATTAGTTTTACATATATAATCTATTAGTTGTCTTACAAATTCTCTTTCGGTACGACCATTACCTTCTCTAAAAGGATGAATAATATCTAAGTCAGAGTAAAACTCGGTAATAAATTTTAATAAATCATCACGACTTTTAATTTTAGGGATTTTGTACTTAAGATTATCAAGTAGTTTTTTTAATTCCATAGTTATATATTGTGGTAAACAAAAAGGTATTCTTTTAGATATAACTTCAGTTCTTATTTGGCCAGCAAAGGGATATATATTTTCGAATAAAAATTTATGAATTCTTTTATAATGTTCAATATCAAAAGTTTGCTTACCTGGGTTTAAATATAATTTAGCAAGTTTATAGCTAGTAATCATTCGTTCGGCTTTATTTAGAAGTTCTTCATCATCAAGATTAAGTTTGTTTTTTAAAACACCACTTGTATTAATATATAATGATTGATCGTTAAAAGGTTCATCTATTTTTTCCATAACCAAGTTCTCCTTTGTTTTTTTCTTCTCCTGGTTTATATTTTTTTACTAATTTAACAACAGAAAATAAAAAACTTTCATCTGATTTAGATTCTTCTAAACCTTTAATAACTGTAGCAACTTCTTGTTCTGTTAACGAATTGTTTTCTAAGCTATTACTACTATTTGCATAGGTAACAGCTGTTTCTATTTCTGGACGAGGTTTTTCTTCCATTTTATCACCATCTTTCGTAAAACTTTATTTTATATTTATATATTATCATATATTATAGTTTTTTTAGATAAATATTTCTTAGTCCTCTAGTAAATGTTTTAGTATTTATAAGTTTAAATTTATCTTTAAAAATATTATTTATAGAATAAATATTTTTAGGATGAATAGTTATTATAGCATAGGACATTTGATCTTTATAATATTCATCTAAATAGTTAAGCATTTGATATTGTAAACCTTGACCACGATATTTAGGACTTACAAACATTGGACCATAATCAATTACTTCTTCATAGTTTAAATTATTTAGTTCAAAGCTTTCTAAACTATTTTTATCACTAGGCATACTCATCATTGAACAAACAAATTCATCATTATTATAAAACATCCATATTTTAGAATTATTATTTAATAAAGCTATTATATCTTTTTTAGTAAAATCACCTAACCAGGTAGGATTAGACATAGTACTTTTTATTTCTTCACGTATTTTAAGATATTCATCTATATCAATATTAGTATGAACACATTTTAAATTGTCTAAACGCATATTTATCTCCATTATTTATATTTAACACTTTTACCAGTAATACATGTTGATAAGAATTTAGCATAACTAGTACCATAACGAGGTTTATCGTAAACATATAATTTTACTTTCTTTAGTTCACCATTAGGAATAGTAGCAACAAATTTACTTACAACATCATTAAGTAATGCTTCTTTAGAATTATAACTATGTAAGCCTTGATAAGCTAACCAAGCATTTTCAACCCAGTAATATTTTTTATGATCTTTATATATTAAGAAAGTATGACTTATATCATATTCATTATCAGGATAAGTCATATAATAAGTACGATAATCAACATCTAATTTACTAGCAACTTCTCTTTCTAATTCAACTTGTTCAAAACAAGTACCTATTTTACTTTCTAGTAATTGTTTAGGACTTTGAAAATAGAAAACATCTTTAAAGTTTTTCTTATAACCTAAGTATTTATTTCCTTCTTTATCTCGATAACCAATTTTAATATCTTTTAATTTATCTTTAATAGTGTCATATAAATTATCATATTTCATAATAGTAGTACGACCATTTTTAATAGGAATGAATCCTTTATTAGTAAAGAAAGTGATGGCTTCTTTATTATTTTTATAAACCCAAACGTATAAAATAGGAATATCTTTTTTTAATTTTTCTAAAATATTAGTTCCAATACCTTGATTGCGATATTCTTTAAAAAGATAAAGTTCATCAATCATTAAACCATTTTCATAGGGGGTTAAGCAGTAAGCTCCACTTATTTTTTTATCAATATAGATTAGTTTATAACTTGTGAAAGTTTTTTTGATATCTTTTAGAACACTTTTACGAACTTTGCTTTTTTCTTCAAAAGATAAAGCTTTATCCATATCATCGTCAATCATTGTTACTAATTTAATGCTAGATAATATTTCAATATCTTTTTCTTTGGCTTCAACTATTTTATATTCAAGCATAATACCACCTATTTCTTGCCAACTATACTATCAAAAATTTTTAAAAAAATATAGTACCTAATGTACTATATTATTATTTTTATTTTAAGAATCTTTTTTTCCTTTTATAACGACTCCTCTATTTTTGCAACTATCTTTACCTTCAGGGCAGTATTTTAAGACTTTACAATTTGGTCCTAAAGATTCACCAATTATTGGAGCTACTTCACTAGCTAGAGAAACCATTTGATTAGCTATATTTCTAATAGCTGTTTGAGCTTTATTACAACATCTCATACGACTAATCCATTCAAGAGTACGAGCACTCATTGTTGTAGAGATATTGCAAGCATTACCAGATAGATAGAAGTAAACTAAGTCTTCATCTCTTACTCCTTGACTTCTAAAGTATTCCATTAAATCTTCATTATCAGCAAATATTTTATCATATTCAGCTTTATGACCTTCAAGATTTTCAGGTAAGACATAAGTACCTAAATCCCACATTGGAACAAAGTCTGGTACAAGAAGTGAATGCATACGATGTCTTGTTATATGAGTAAGAACAGCTAATTCAATTGGAATTTCAAATGAGAAGATGGCTTGTTCTAATTCTCTTTGTTGTTTACTATGAATTAAAGCATCCATTAATTTATGATCTATACCAGGATCTTTTTTTCTTAAAGAATTTAGTTTCTTTAAGGCTTCATCATGAGTAATTTGATATCTATTCATTAAGATGGCACATAATACTTTACTATCAGCATCTGGTGTATAATCATACATATTAACTTTTTTAAGTAATTTAGTATGACCATATAATGGAGTTTTGCCTTTACTTAATTCATCATCTAAGAAGGTATATTGATCTTGATAATATGGTTTTTCTTTTTCGTTATCTAAAGCTCTTATTAAGTATGGAGCATACTCTCTTATAGCAGCAGCTAGTTTTTCACCTAGTTCTTTTACTTCTGGAATATGGGAAGCTTTACCATAGATTAAATCACTTGTCATATTAAGTAATTCATTAGCATCACAACCCATAATAATATTACTATGGAAACAATATGGTAAGAT
>CANQFI010000131.1 GCA_947598455.1 uncultured Bacilli bacterium
GTAAAAATGAATAAATGCTTTAAAGCATTTTTTTTATGTGTTATAATTTTTATAGTATGGAGGTGTAGCTATGATATGTAATAAATGTAAGAATAAAGTAAAAGATGATTTATTAATATGTCCGATATGTGGTTCATCTCTTAAAAAGAAAAATAAAAAAATGGTAAAGAATAAATATATTAAAGAAGATAGTTTAAATCAAGTTGGTGGGAAAGTTTCTAATAGTGGTTCTTTTGTTAATTTTAAAAAGAAGAAAGTTCAACACCAAATAAAAAGGACAGACTATAGTACTTATTTGGATTATCAAGAAGCTAAGGAAGCTTTAGAAGATCAAAAATTAGCAAAAGCAACTAAAACAAAAAGTAAATTATTAACTAATGATGTTCAAAATGGTAGTAGTTTCTTTAGTATTTTAAAAATAGAAAAAGTAAATAAAAGTAATTCTATAAATTTGAAAGATTATAAAAATAGTTTAGAAGAAAGTAATAATAAAAAAACTGGGGCTCAAAAAGCTAAAATAAAGTATGCGAAAAATAGTGCTGAAGCTTCTATTAAATCTAAAAGAGAAAAAGATTATAATGAAGTTGGTAATGTAGTTAAAACTAGTCGCTATGATAGTGAGTTAAAAGATAGTAATTCGAGAAAAGTGAAAGAACGACAAGATTTTTATTCAGAAAAACAAGGGAAGTATTTTAATTATGCTGAATATATAAATAATAAAAATAATAATATAAATAACGCAAAGTTTGATAAAACTACAATTAAAAAGAAACAGAAAAAAATTAAATTTAGTGATTTTTTATCATATGTGGCTGTAATGTCTATTTGGGTAATTGTTGTTTTTGCTGTTATAAGTTATAACAATAAAGGATATTATTTTGGAGCAGATAAAGATACTGATGAAGTAGAATATTCTGGTGTTTCTAAATCTAATCAGGTTGCTAGTGTTTCTGGTCTTGGAGTAACTTCGATAATTTATGATAATCAATATTTAAAACAAATGCAAATTGATAGTTTAGATGATGTAAATGAATTGATTGTAAGTGATAGTGTTAAACAAAAAGCAAATTGTCCTAAAGATTCGCAAATAATAGAAAATGAAATAATTAATCACTATGGAGTAACGGCAGTTAATTTTTGTGAAATAGATAGTGATTTGGCGCGTGAATTAAGAAATGTTGTAGCATATATATATAATGAATTTCCAAATGCGAGAAATTATTTAACTAATATAACAATTGCTAATGTAGGACAAACTGAAAATTATATAGCGGCTTTTATGCCAGTATTTACATTTGCTACTAGTCCTACTAATTCAGGTTATCCTGTGGGAATTAAAACACAAATTATTTTAAATGCAAGATATTTTTTAAATCCAAGTAAGTTAAAAAACTCAGTTAGTAATGGTGCAAATAGTGGTTATTTTCCAGCTAATGCCAGTAGTAGTAGTGCTGTTGCTCATGAATTTGGACATTACTTATCGTATGTTGCAATGTTAAATTATTATAAAAGTAATAAATTAAATTATGTAAGAAGCGATGATGCTAAAACATTATATTCAGTTTATACAGATTTTAATGAAGGAAACTTTAGTTATAAATTATTACAAGAAGCTTATCAAAAGTATCAAAATAGTTATCTTTCAGTAGTGAGTTTTGATGAATTTAGAGAAAGTATTTCTGGATATGCGATGGCTAAAGATAACAAAGGTAAATATATATATGATGAAACAATTGCTGAGGCTTTTCATGATTATTATTTAAATGGAGAAAATGCAAAACCAGCAAGTAAAACAATTGTTGAAGTTTTAATAAGCAAGTTATAGGAGGGTAAAGATGAAAAAAATAATATATTTATTATTAATTAGTTTTAGTTTTACTCTAACTTCTTATGCTTTTGATATTGATATAAATAAGATTGATATAAATTCAAAAAGCAATGAAGTAATTAATAGCTTAAATAAAACTTATAATATTGAAGTTAAAGATTTTAGTAAACAAATTATTAATGATGAAAAAGTAACTAATTATGCAAAAGAGTTAACTAAAGAAACTTTGAGTAATAAAAGTTTTGATGAACTATATGATACTTTCAATAAAAAATATTTGTATATCAATTCAGATAATGGGGTAGATACCTTAACTGGAACAATATTTATTAAAATGTTTTTACAATCAGTAAAAGATAAAAAAATAGAAGCTAATTATATAAAAGATATTAGAACAGTAAGTTTTAATGAGAATGATGCTTTATCTTTTGTGTATTTAAAAGATACTTTAGTAGATGGTAAAATTCAAGATTTAATATTTGGTTTTTGGTTAAAAGAAGAAAATAATGAATATAAACTATTTTTTCCATGGTTGACATATGATGATGATTTACAAGATTATTTTAATAAAGTATCTTTAAAAGAAGAAGATGGCAATATAATAGGTGGGACATTTAATAAGATATCTTTAAGTGATGATACTAAATTACAAACAGTTGATGATAGTTTATTAAATGAATTATATCAAAAGACAAAATATAGTAATGTTAGTGTTACAGGAATGGATGAAAATGGAGTTAATATTTATGGTAGTGGTTTTGTTATTAGAGAAGGAATTGTTGCTACTACTTGGTCAAATTTTTTAAAAATATTAAATGATAGTAATTATATGTATGTTACAGATGTTGATGGTCTTTCATATAAAGTAAGTGGTGTTGTAGCTGCTGAAGCAAACTATGATGTAGTATTATTAAAATTAGAAAATGAAGCATTACAAAAAGTTGATTTGGGGGATACGTCACAGATAAAAACTAATGATAATTTATTTATGGTAAATAGTAAGTCTAGTAAAAATTTTAGTATTAGTTATGGAACATTTATATCACAAGATAAAGGGAGAATAAAAAATTTATTTTCTTTAAGTAGTAGTGATGTAGGAAGTGCTTTATATAATGCTGATGGTCAAGTAATTGGATTTACAGTGGCAGATTTATTAAATGAAGATTTGTCTTATGCTAATAGTACAGAATACTTAAAAGAAATACAAAATATTTTAGTTCAACATAGCTTTGATGAGATAGTTGCAACATCTTTAGATGATTTTAAGAATAATTATTATCGTGATCATGAAGAAGAAATTAAATATGATAATACTGGTAAAGCAGCTAGTGAATATAAAAAAGTAGGAAATGTATTGAGTAATATCGATTTACCATTAATTAAAGCTTCATTTAAAGATAAAATATTAAGTTTAAGATATAAAAATGAAACGGATGAAATGTTAGATTCCTTATATTTGGTTTCAAATTATACTAAGATATTAGAAAAAGATGGTTATACAAAAACTTATGATAAGAATAATAAACAAATATATATAGGTAAAAAATATAAAGTAATTATTAAGAATGATTTAAATTATTTAATAATACTTATAATGGAGAAATAATAATGAAGAAGACATGGTTGATTATATTGTTTATTTTAGGTATAGCTGTTTTAGGGGGACTTTATTATTCTTATAGTATGCAGATAAAAGAATATAATAGTGATAATTTTACAATAAGTTATGATAGTACTTGGAAAGTGCTTGATAACAAAGAAAGTTTAACTTTAGAACATAAAAAATCACATAGTAAAGTTAAAATACAATGTAAAATATTAGAAAACAATTATATTGATACAACTTTAAGTGATTTAATTGGGGATATTATAGATAGTATTGAAAAACAAAATATAGGTTATCAATTAATTAATTCAGCTAATATTACAGATAAATATGAAGCTTATTCATTTTTGTATGAAAAAGATATGGAACAAGCTTTAGTTAATGTATATAAGAAAGATAATAAATTAGTTATAGTTTATTATGAAGCTAATAGTGAGTATTATGATATTGTTTTAGATAGTGTTGATACTATGTTAAGTACACTAGAAATAATAACAGGAGAAAAAGT
>CANQFI010000132.1 GCA_947598455.1 uncultured Bacilli bacterium
TTTAGCTCTTAGACGACTGATATTAACAGTTAAAGCATTGTCATTAATAAATTCTTCATTATTCCATAAATCAGTCATTAATTCATCACGTGTAACTATTTTATTTTGATGAGATAAAAGATAGGAAAAAATTATCATTTCATTTTTAGTTAGAATTATTTCTTTAGTGGCTTTTTTTAATAAACCTTTTTGTAAGTTTACAGTTAAATCTTTATATATTAGAATGTTAGAATTGTTATTACTTCTTTTTAAGACAGCTCCAATACGTAAAAGAAGAATGTTTGGATTATAAGGTTTGGTTATGTAATCATCAGCACCATAAGAAATAGATAAAGCTTCATCAGTTAAGTTATTTTTACTAGTAACCATAATTACTGGAATATTAGATTTTTTACGTAAGTTTTGAAGTAAGACTTCACCATTAGTATATGGAATATTAATATCTAATAAGATTAAGTCAGGTTTAAGATGGAGTATTTCTTCAAGAGTATTAGCATAATTATCTAGAATATAAGATTCATAACCACTATTATCTAATAAAGATTTTAATTCATTACTTATTAAGGTATCGTCTTCAATAATCATTATTTTGTACATAGGAAAGAGTCCTTTCTAATATTTATTATACTACCATAGAATTTTTCTTTACCTTACATTTTTGAAATATTAAAAAAGATTATCTTTTTGGATAATCTTATTTAGGTTTAATATATTTATCATTACTTTTTAATTATATTCTTTTATTTTATCGTTTATTTTTAAGTTAACTTTATTTCCTTTTAAATCTTTATAATATGAAATCTTGCTTTTACCTGGTTCTTCTAAAGCTACTAATACACAATTATTTGAAATACTTACGAAAGTTTCATATTCATTATCGCTAGTAAAAATAACTTTATTATTTTTATCAATTACTTTAAAATGATTATCTTCCTCTCCAAAAAAATAACCACCATCATATAAAGTTTCATCAGCAATAATTAATGGTACTTCATTACTTTCAGCACCAAACATGGCTTCATTGTTTCTTTTTTCGGGATTAAATAACATATTTCCGTTAATATCTATAACTGTATAATATGTTTCTCCTCCTTGATTTTGAAAAAGAACAAGAGCATTACCATCAGAGTTGAATTTAGCATATTCTACTAAATTAAATTGATCAGATAAATTTTTTATTGTTCCATTTTTTAAATTAATTAGTTGGACATAAGTTCCGGTAACATGCTCATTTTCAATTCTCGTTTCTGAATCAAAAAGCATTCCATTACTATGATTTTTTATATTTGGCGAATTAAATAATGGTTTAATTGTTTTATAATTTCCTGCATCGTCAAATACAACTATATAAATATCACCAGAAAATTCAGTATCTATAGAATATCCATTTTTAAATTCTCTTTTAACACCTTTTTGATATTTTACTATTTTTTTTGTTTTAGTATTAAAGAATTCCGTATTATCATCATTTAAAAGTAACATATTATCACCAAATTCTCTGATTTTATTAACATATTTTTCATCAGGTTCTAATATATATTTTTTACTTTGGATATCATAAATACCAGTTACAGTTTTTGAAGAATTATATGTATCTGTTTGTTCTGTAATAACAAGTAATCCATCTGATACTAGTTCAACCTTTTTTTTGAATTCTTTGTCATCGTAAGAGTATACAACTTCTCCGCTCTGATCAACAATATTTATTTTCTTTTCATCATTTGGATCGGCAATTTTCATATATTTACCAACAAACGTTTCATTTCCTTTATAAGAAAATAAAACATTGAAGTTTTCATCAATAACATATTGTGTAGTTTGAAAATTTATCGTTTTAGTTGCAATAGCAGTACCATCTTTAAATTCACTAATTAAATTATAATCTAAATATTCTTCACTTTCAGTACTATTACCTGTTTTACTTTCACTTGATTTATTATTGCATCCAGTTAAACTTAATATAAGAAAAAGAACTAATATTAAAATTAAAAATTTCTTTTTCATATACGATTATTCTTCTTTTGCTTTTTTAGCGTCATTGATAATATTATCAGCCATTGCCATAGTTTTTTTATAATCAATTATAGTTTTAATAATAAATATAGGCAGTTCAAACAAGCCAATACATGCAGCTATACATAATTTAATAAAAAATGCTACAAACCAAAACCAAGCTGTTCCCCAAATTACCATATTTCCAAATAATTTATTTAGAATATTATTAACAGTTCTCCAACCTAAACCAATTCCAGCAAATTCATAAACCATAAAGAAGCACATATAAAATGGTGCATCTCCTGAACTTACCATCATAATGCCTAAAACCAACCCTATAATTGCACCAATTACAAGTCCTCTTATTTGAATTTTCAATCCATCTTTATACATTTTTCTATATTTTTCAACTTCAGCTATTTTATCTTTTTCCATTTTCTTACTCCTCCTATAAAATGCTTTTAATAATATTAAATTTTTATTGATATTTGATAAAACTTATTAATTCATAAAATCTCCTTTCTTTAAATTTATCGTATAACTTACAATTATTAGATATTAAATAGACATAAATTTTACTAGATTCTCAATAGATGCCTTTTTCATTTCATAAGTAGGATGTACATATAATTTTAAGGTAACTTCAATAGAAGAATGACCTAATATTTCACTTAATGTTTTAATATCCATTTTAGATTCAATAGAACGAGTTGCAAAAGTATGCCTTAAAGTATGAAATTTATTATAATTTATATGGCATTTTTTTAATATACGTGCATAAAAAGATTCTAAGTATCGTGAATCATATAATTTATTGCTGTTTGAAAGTAAAAAGTAATTATTATCATTTTTAAATTGATGTAATAAATTTATTAAAAAATCAGGAATAGGAATAATTCTATTTGATGTTTCACTTTTAGGTGTACTTTCAATTAAAAGTGTTTTATTTTTAATAATCGAATTTGGATTTTTTATCCTTTGAATTGTTCTTTTAATTATTAAAGATTTATTACTAAAATCTATATCTCCCCATTTTAAGCCACATACTTCGCCAACTCGAAGTCCTGTATATAAACAAAGTAATAAACAAACTTTACGAATATTTATTTTTTCTTTTAAAGTCGATTCTAAAATCGATTGTTCTTCCCTAGATAAAATAAAAATTGTTTTTTGATTTAACTTAAATTTAATTTCATTTAAATCTATATAATCACAATATTTGTTATTATAAGCATACATTAGACTTGATTTAATAATATAAATTAATTTCTTTTGAGTAGAAATAGCTATTTTATCTTTTAAAGAAGTAAGATATGTTTTTATATTTTCTTTTGTTATTTTACTTATTTTTATTTTTCCTAAATCATTTTTTAAATATGAAGAAATTAAATATTTGTAATTTAATTTAGATTGAATTTTAATATTAGATTTATTTTGTAACCATAAATCTAAAATATTATTGTAAGTTATACTATTATTTTCTTGCATTTTAACACCTCCAATTCATATATTTTAATAAAAAAGATTTTAAATAAATATTTAATAATATATTGATTTATGTTATAATTTATTTACTTGGAGTTATCGTCAAATTGTAAGTTATACGATAAATTTAAAAGGAATATGAATTAAATTTTCATATTCCTTTATTGTTTTTCTAAAATAAAATTTAAATAATTAGGATTACCACAAGAAGTCCCATCACTTGTAGTTACTAGACTTTTTATACAAACATCTATTCCTACAACACTTGATGGAATTATTTCTTTTATATCAAGTTCTTCTACACATACTGATACAGAATATTTATTAGCTACTTTATAAATAGTAACATTTAGTATTAGGACATTTATTTCATTTAATTTTCGATAACCTTTTATTTTTACTTCTTTTAGTTTAGGTAAAGTTATCTCTTTATTTATT
>CANQFI010000133.1 GCA_947598455.1 uncultured Bacilli bacterium
TCCTGAATCCAAATAAATAGTTCGTCAAAATAAGTTAATAGCTCACTATCACTTTTACTAGATATAATAATTGCACAATTTTTCTAAACTAATTTACATTTTTCAATACTTCTAGGTTGAAAAAAGACACTAAAATTCTTTATTTTCTTGCCTTCTATAATACCTTTTTGTTGCACTTCTTCATCATTATTCTCATTTAACATTTCAATTATTTCATCAATATTTTTCACTCTACCACATCCTTTTATTTAAAACTTATATATGATTTAATATACTATTTATTTTTCAAAATTTTTTACTAAAGTATTTCATCCAACAATTTTAAAAATTTCTTTAAAATTATTAAATTCGCCTTATTTTTAACAACATCTATGTATTTAATATTTGAATCATATATAAAAGCTAATTTTGTGGATTCCTTTATCATTTTATCTAACCTATTTTTATTAGTTAAATAAAAATCTTTTTTAAAAAGTAAAATATTACTATTTGCAAACAATGTATAATCAAATTTTAAATTATCTATATAATAGAATTTAAAATATTTATATTGTCTTTTATATTTATTTTCACCAAATAATATTTTTAGACATTTATCTTTAAATGTAGGAAACTTGTATTTTTGCGAAAAATGATTACTTTTTTCAAAAATTGTTTCGAAATATTTTACTATTGGTGAATCTTTTTCTAATTTTATTTTTTCTATTTTTATTAAATTTCTATATAAATTTCGATTATAATTTACTATCATTATAAGCATAATTATTAAAAAGAAAGCTAGCATTATGATTGATGCTTTAGATAATCCAAAAATTGTTAAAGGAAAAATTGCCAAAAAACAAAAAATAATTAAATAAATATAATTATAAATTAAGCCATTAACTATAGAAATTTTTTTATCTTTTATGACTGAAGAATTAGTATTATAAAAATGACACGAAAACTTATGATATATATTATCAGTTATATAATATCTTTTATTTTTCGCATTAATTACAATTTTATTTTCAACATTATAATTTTCTTCTAAAGAAATTTTATTACTTTTATAATATTCTTTCATACAATCAAAGAATGGTTCTTTTAGTTCTTTATAGTTATTATCATTTACAATCGACCTTGTTCCAGCATAAAGCAAATTTTCTTTTGTATTTATAGCAATCGGCAATAAATCAGGAAAAACATTATATCGTATTGAATTTTTTGCTCCCATTTTTCCTTTTATTATAATTGGCAAATTCATACCATATCTTATAAAGTGTTCCATATTACTATCAAATTTTTTGACATTAAATATCACATAAATTAAATAATATTCATATGGTATTATTTTTTCTAAATAATATTCAATCAATAATTGATAAAAACTTTCAGAAATTTCATCTGCTTCTATATATACAATATATTTATAGTATTGTTTTCTAAACAAATTACCTAAATTATCTCTTTTATCCAAGGAATCAATATCATAATATCTTATTTCTTCATTAATAACTTTTTGATAAATTTCAATATTGTAATTAAATTCATTTTCAATATTTTCAAGTTTTTCATATCCTTTAGCATCAGTTATTTTAACCAATTCTTTTTTTATATTATTATAGTTATTTTTATAATTATATTTAAAATAACTAAATTCATTATAAGGAATAAAATCTAATCTATACTCTTTTAATTCATTTTTTTTAACCACAACATCACCTATAATCTACAACTATTATATTACTTAATATAATCAAAATAAATAAATTATTTATCGTAGAAAAGTGAATAAAAAACAAATTATATTAGATATTTATAAAAAAGTGTGTTTGAAATGGTATTTAACATAAATTCACAAATATTTAAAACTTTTAAAAAATTTATTTTTACCTATCACACAATAAAATAGCCAATCCCCAAAAAGAATTATTTTATATAAGATAACAGACAAACCAATCTCCAATTAATCCCAAAAGAAAACTAAATAATATCTAGTTTATATTAATTTATTGTCCCCATTTTGAGAATAATTTTGCAAGTGCAAAATAAGTTTGATGTCACATAAAATGCTGAAATAACCTGGTTTTAACTAGCTTTGTGACATCAATTTCTTATACGTTTTTAAATATTTGAATAAATATTTAACAAATCGGGGATTGATTATCACAATATGGAGATTATTTTTTTTCATTAATATTTATCAATTCCCATATATTGATTCATACTCTTCCAGAAATTTCTTTCACGATCAGAGTATTCCTTATCAAATGCTTCTGATTTTTTCAAATTAAACAATTCATATCTAGAAATAATTTCTTCATTAAACGAATCATCAATTCGAATTGATTTGTAATTTTTCCAAGGAATAAATTCTTCCTTAGGTCTTGTTAATTTAAAATTTCCAACATAATTTAATGCGCTTAAAAACTTTTTTGTCAATTTCATTGCGGCTAAATATTCAAACATCATTCCATATTCATTATAATAATATTTAATTTTATTTTTTTCTTCAATTTGCCTTTTTATATCATCTGGATCACTCCCACTTAAAGGGAGATAGCGAGTTTCATACCAAGAAAAGCCTATTTTTATATACTCGAGACTATTTAAAAAATCTAAAGTAATTTTTTCTGGTAATGCATTTGAAACTTTAAAACTAACTAAATAATCTTTTTCATAAATGCCTTTTTTTAAAATGTTCATAAAAACATATTTAAACTTATCATAATCAACTTTAAAATAATAAGTTTCATTTTCAACAATATAAAAATCACGCATAATATCACCTTATATATAAATCTTATTAGTTATAACTTTATATTTCTATTTTAATCTTCATAATCTAAATAGTTCTTATATTTTTTCCCACAGTTACAACATTTTAAACTTATTCTAATCCATTGATAAGAATTACTATAATCTTGTATTTTTTCCTCTTCTTCTTTTAAAACATCTTCATCTATGTATTCAAAAAATAACGAAACATCAAACTTGTCATTTTTACAAGAACGGCATAAAAATTTTTTATATGATTTTAATTTGTCCTTTGAAATCTCCAAATTATTTTTTTCAAAACAATTGCTATATCCATTAAAATTATTGTCAAAAAGTAATAATATATCATCTTTATCTTTAGCAACAATTGATAATTTTTCTCTTTCACTTTCTTGCAAATGAATACCAAAAAATAAACTTTTAACCTCTTCTCCTTTTACATAAATTGAAAAGCCTTCATCATTTTCAGCTTTTAAGCTCATATTTGATTTATAATTGTCATATTTTCTCTCTTCATTATAATCTATTACATTCTTTTCTAAATTCTTTGGACAATGCATAATAATTAACTCCTTATATACATTTTACTATTTTTTCATTATTATTTATTTAAATTTAACTATCAAAATGTTTTTTTATATTATTTAATTGATCTAACCATTCAAAATCCTCTGTTAGTTTTGCTATTTCTATTTTATAATTAAGTTCTCTTTTTAAATAAGTTGTGTCTTTCATTTATTTTAATCTTTCTTCAATCAAAATTGCACCTGGCCAATTAATATCCTGAATCCAAGTAAATAGTTCGTCAAAATAAGCTAGTAGCTCACTATCGCTTTTACTAGATATAATAATTGCACAATTTTTCCAAACTAATTTACAGTTTTCAAAACTTCTAGGTTGTAAAAAAACATTAAAGTTTTTTATTTTTTTCCCTTCTATAATGCCTTTTTGTTGCACTTTTTCATCATTATTTTCATTTAACATTTCAATTATTTTATCAATGTCCATAATCTAAAGACCTCCAAAACAATCACTTCTATTTAATTAAATAAACAAATATTTCTAAAACCATAATCATCAAGTAAATGTATTGTTAAGTTCATCACATGGTGAAAAAACTTCTAATTAAATTTCTATTA
>CANQFI010000134.1 GCA_947598455.1 uncultured Bacilli bacterium
AGAATATCTTTTTTTGTATTTATTTATTTTTAAAAATATGATAAGATAGTTATGATGATAATAAAGAGGTGTTGGCTATGTTTGGAAAAATTAAATTTATATCTGGTAATGTTGCACATGTTGAAACGGTAGCATCGGCAGAACAAATGGGTGACTTAATGAATGTTCATGTTGTTTTTGAGGCACCCGATCAACTTATTTTAGGTGAAGTTGAAGAAGTTACGGATGAAGTAATAAAAATTAGATTTTTAGGTGAATTCCATAATAATAAATATGTATCAGGTGTTATTCGTAAACCTTTACTTTCTAGTAAAATTAGAACAATTAATGATCAAGAATTACGAGCAATTGTTGGAGTTTATGATGAAACAACTTTTAAATTAGGACAAAGCTCTATTTATACAGAATATGAAGTATGTGCTGATATTAATAATCTATTTGCTAACCATATGGCGGTATTTGGTAATACTGGTTCTGGTAAATCTTGTGGTGTAGCTAGAATTGTACAAAATATTTTTTCCAATCCTAAGTTAGTTTCTTATAACGCTAATATCTTTATATTTGATGCTTATGGTGAATATAAAACAGCTTTTAATGGTTTAAATAAATTAAATCCAAATTATAGTTATAAATTTATTACAACTAATATACAAGAAGAAACTGATTATGAACTTAAAATACCATTTCATTTACTTAATATGGATGATTTAACTATTTTGTTACAAGCAGATAAACATAGTCAAATTCCTATTTTGGAAAGAGCGTTAAAATTAACTAGAATATTTAGTAAAGATGATGAAGTAGCGGAAAAGTATAAAAATCACTTAATAGCTAAAGCATTAATTGCTATTTTATATAGTAATCAAATTACTGCTAATAAAAAGAATGATATCTTTAAAGTATTAGAGGTTTGTCATACTAAAGATTTTGATTTTGATAGTGTTATTCAAGGTTTAGGTTATACAAGAACATTGTCTGAATGTTTTGAAATTGATAGTAATGGTAATTTTGGTGAATCAGTTTTAATTACAGATTATATTTTGGATCATATTAATGAAGATATGGAAATGACTGAAGAACCAGTAAATTCATTTTACTCAATGAGAGATTTTGCCCAAGCATTAGAGTTTACTCTTATTAGTGAAGGATTTCAAAACAATGAACAATTATATGATGATTCAATGCTATTAAAAGTTAGATTAAATTCAATTATTAATAGTAGAATAGCTAATGTATATAAATGTGATAATTATATTTCTACAGAAAGCTATATTGCTTCACTTGTAGCAGTTGGTAATAAAAAAGCTCAAGTAATTAATATTAACTTAGAGGATATTGATGATACGCAGGCCAAGATTATTGTTAAGATTATTGCGAGAATATTCTTTGATTTTTGTAAAACAAGAAAACAAAGAGCTAAGATTCCTTTCCATTTATTTTTGGAAGAGGCCCATAGATATGTACAAAAAGATGCTGATATATTCTTAATTGGTTATAATATATTTGATCGTATAGCTAAAGAAGGTCGTAAATATGGAGTATTACTTAATATTATTTCACAAAGACCTGTTGAAATATCTGAGACAGTTATTGCTCAATGTAGTAATTTCTTAATATTTAAAATGACACACCCTAGAGATATTGAATATATTAGAACAATGCTTCCTAATATTTCAGCTGATGTTATTGAAAAACAAAAGATTTTACAACCAGGTAACTGTGTTGGGTTTGGTCAAGCATTTAAATTGCCGATGGTTATAAAAATGGAAATGCCTAATCCAGCTCCTAATTCTAACTCTTGTGATGTAAATAATTGTTGGAGAGTTCAAGGTACTTTTGGACAAGAAGTTAATGGTGGTGGATCAACATTATTAAAAAATAATGTTACACCAACTATTAATAATAAGCCAAGTATTATTGCTCCATCTACTAATAGTAAACCTAATTTGATGCAACCAACAGTGATTATGCCTTCAGCAGCTGCACAAAAACCTGATTTAATGCAACCTTCTATTAATCAAATCAGTCAAACTGCTGCTAATCAAGTTTCTAGTAATGGAGTTATTCAACCTTCATTTATTCCACCTGTTGGATAATAAATAAACATCTTCATTTTGAAGATGTTTATTTAATTTTAAAAGAAAATTTTTCAGAAATGTAAAAAAATATTGTTTTATGAATGAAAAATGTATAGTGTTGATTATCAGTATTCTAATTTAGGGAAAAATTTTATGAAATACGAAAAAGAAATAGTAGTTTTTTTAAGATAAAGTAATATTTTTAATTATTTATTTTACTTTTGTTTTGTCAACAATATGTAATTTTATTTTGTTTTAATATTTTGTATGATATAATTAAGTTACTCAAGGTAAATACTTACTTTTCTATAAAAACCGAGTAAGTGATTATAAGGGAGTCTAATTGGTTTGTGGTGTTGAAGACCTTGCTTTTTAAGTGTAGGGATCCTAAAGCAAATCATGTGACACCCACCTGTTTGGTGCAGGTTTTTTATCACTAGTAAGTATCCCTTGAGTTTTTTTTATCTTGTAAGAAAGTTCTTAAAAATGAAAAAAAACATTGACGAACGCTAGTTCGTACTATATAATTGATCTTGGGGAAAAGTAAATTAAACTATATGCTAGTGTCTAAAAATATTATTTTTATGGAATAAAAAATGTATGGTGGTGATCATCAGAATTTAGGCTTGTGGAGGAGGAAAATCTGATGAAACAAGAAAAGGAAATCGTGAGGTTTCTTAATTTAAAATATAATAATTTTAATTATTTGTTTTGCTTTTGCTCTTTGGATTAGGTGATATAATGTTTGATAGAATGAAAATTATTCTTAACGATGAACAAATTAGTAAATTGGTTAATTCTAAAGTCTTAATTGTTGGTGTTGGAGGAGTAGGGGGAGCTTGTTTTGAAGCTTTAGTTAGATTAGGCATTAATAGTATAGATGTAGTTGATGGTGATTCTTTTGATGTATCGAATTTAAATAGACAGTTATTATCTAATATTAGTAATATAGGTCATTTTAAGGTATTAGAAGCTAAATTAAGAGCTTTAGCTATAAATCCTAGTATTTGTGTTAATACATTTGAATTATTTTTAAATGAAGCTAATATTAATGAAATTCCTATATCTTCATATGATTATATTATAGATTGTTGTGATACAATGACTACTAAGTTATTATTAATTAAAGAAGCTCTTAAATATAATATAAAGATAATTAGTTCAATGGGAACTGGTAATAGATTAGATGCTACTAAGTTAGAAATTACTAATATATGGAAAACTAGTTATGATCCGGTAGCTAAAGTTATGCGTAAAATGTTAAGAGATAACGGAATAAAAAATAAAATACCTGTATTATGTTCTAAAGAAATTCCTCTTAAAACACATAATAGAACACCTGGTTCAGTAAGTTTAGTACCAAATGTTGCAGGTTTTTATATCGCAAATTATGTATTTAGTGATATAATTAAAAGTGGAAGTGATATTGATGGATGAAAAAAATGAACAAAATCAAGAATTAGAAAATGTAGAAGAAGTAATGAAAGATAGTACACTTACCAATCCTGATTTGACTTTTTGCGAAAAAACAACATATTTAGATTTTTTGCTTTCAAATGCCAAATCAGAGGAAGAAGAACAAGAAATAAAAGAAACAATTAATAATTATTTAGATATTTATGATGATAAAAAAGGTGAAAACGAAT
>CANQFI010000135.1 GCA_947598455.1 uncultured Bacilli bacterium
TCTTACTTCTCTTTTAATTAATTTAGCATGAAGAACTACTTTGTCAGTTTGATTATAACAAGTTGATAAAGTAAGAATTTTATCTGACGCTTGAACTGATGTATTAAAATCATAAGCACTGCGATCCTTAATCATTGTTATAAAATTACTAAATTCTTCATCACTAGAAAAGTTAACTTGAATATAATCACTTGTAGTTGGAATACGATAAACACTAAAGACTTGCCATAAAGTATTCTCATATTCTGTAGATAATCTAACAATGTAATTTTCTTGCTTGTTTAACCAACCACTAGTTAAAATATTTTTTAGAGAACCAAACATTGTAGTATCAAGACGACCATGCGCATAAATAATGTTATTACGACTAAATTCTTGGACATTATTTCGATAATCCATAAAAACCCAACCAGCACTATTATTACTTTTATCAAATGAATGACTCAAATAATAACTATTATTACTAGTATGAACAAATGGATAATTAATATTTGTTCCAATTACTTGAATCCAACCTATAGTATCATTATTTACTTTTTTTAATTCATTAAAATCAACATTTATTAAAGGTACTTTAATGTAATCCCAGTATGGGTTGCTTTGTGGTATTTCTTCGGTTTGATCGATTATTTCAACGTTTTCACTATCAGGAACTTCGACTACCTCAGCTAAATCATTAATTTGATTAGTTAAATCTTTTATATTATTATTATCAATTTGCCATTTAACAATGTTAATAATAGCATAAATAAATACACCTACTGATAATATAAGAAGAATAATTAAGAATTTAGTGCCTTTTTTAGAGCTTTTTTTAGTTTTTTTATTCTCCTTTTGTAAATCAGAATCATCAATGTCTTCTATAGTTTTATCTTGTACATTCTCCTCTTCAGTTGGAGTTTCAGGTTGTTTCTCAAGATTTTTTTCATTTTTTTCTTCAAGTGATGTAATCGCTTCTTTAGTTAATTTATTTATTTTACTTGTTAATTCTAATTTATTTATTTTATCTAATTTTTCTATCAGATCTTTTTCTTCAGCTTTACCAATACTACTTAGTTTATTTTCTGGAACTATTCCGTTATTGACATTTATATTTTCAATTTCTTTTATAGTATTAAAATTTTCATTATCTAAGTCAAGATTTTTTAGATTTTTAGTTGTTTTTTTAGGAGTAAAATCTTCAATACTTAAATTTGTTTTTTCATTTTGTAAAGAAGTATTTTTAGAAGACCTAGTTATTTTTTGGGACATTTCTAATGATTTGTCATTGGATGCTTTTTTTGTTTCTTTATTGGTTAATTCTGTTTTTTTATTTCGTTGAGATTCTTTGGTTTTTTGTTCTTTACTTTTTTGTTGTTTTAAAATTTCTTCTATTCTTCTTTTTTGTTCTTCTTTAAATTTCTGTTCTTGTTCTATTATTTTTTCGTGAGAAATCTTTTCTGTTTGTTTAAGTGTTTCATCACTTATTTTTGATTGTTCTACTTTTTCTTTTACATTTATTTTTATGTCTTTATTTAAATTTTTTTTAGAATTATCTTCGCTCTTATTTTTTAATTTAGGTGTAATAGATTGCTGATTGTTATTTCGATTTTGTGATTTATTACTTTGTCTATAAGCTTGAGCTCTTTTATTATTTCTTCTTGTTCTACTGTTGGAATTTTTATTTTTTATATTATTAGATTCCATAGTATGCATCCCCTTTTACTTATTTTATAGTTAGTTGCTTTTTAAGTAATTTATTATTAATCATATTATATTTTACCATAAACTTATGGTAAATAATAGTTTTCATTATTTATATTTTTTTAAGTAGACAATAAAATTATAGATACCATAATTTTTTTTCATTTTTTCGTACTTCTTTAATGATTCCACCACCTAGACACTCTTCACCTTTGTAAAAAACACAGGCTTGGCCAGGAGTTACTCTTTTTACTCCTTGAGGATATCTAACAATAATTTCATTATCTAACCACTCTAATGTAACTGGAATATCTTCTTGACGATATCTAAACTTAGCATTACACTCCGTAACTTTTTCATCACCTAGATAATTTATCGAATCGACAATACAAGAATCGCTAACTAAGTAATCATTATCTTCACCAATACATATATATAAAATGTTTTTAGATAGATCTTTGCCAACAACAAACATTCTATCTTCAGTTCCACCAATATTTAAACCTCTTCTTTGACCAATAGTATAGTTCATTAAACCTATATGACGACCAATTACTTCATTAGTGTCAATATTTACAACATCACCAGCTTGATTAGGTAGATAGTTTTTTAAAAAGTTAGTAAAATTTCTTTCGCCAATAAAACAAATACCGGTTGAATCTTTTTTATCAGCTGTTACTAGACCATATTCTTCGGCAACTTTGCGAACATCTGGTTTTAACATATCTCCAATAGGAAATAAGACATTTTTTAATTGTTCTTTACTTACTTGAGATAAGAAGTAAGTTTGATCTTTGTTTAAATCAATAGCTTTTAATAATTTACCATCTTTAAGACGAGCATAATGGCCGGTAGCAATATAGTCAGCTCCTAGTTTAGAGGCTTCTTTAGCGAACATATCGAATTTAATATATTTATTACACATAATGTCAGGATTAGGAGTACGACCTTTTTTTAATTCATCTAAGAAGTAAGTAAAAACATAATCCCAGTACTCTTTAATGAAATCTTTACGATGTAAGGGTATTCCTAATTTATCGCAAACTTTTTTAGCATCATTATAGTCTACTTCTTGAGGACAAATTCCTTCTTTAGTAGTTGGAGCGCCATCTAATTCACCGTCAGCAAATGAATCCCAGTTACGCATAAAAAGACCAATTACTTCATAGCCTTGTTTTTGAAGTTCAATAGCTGCTACTGATGAATCAACTCCTCCACTCATACCTATTACAACTGTTTTTTTTGCCATAGAAACACCTCTTCCCTTTTTACCGAAAATATTATACTACATTTTGAGCAAATTAATTAAGATATTTTAAATTCATCTTTCATCGTTTGATATATTTGTTTTTTTTCATCTTTAGTAAAAATATCTTTTTGTGATTTAATTTTAGATAAAGACCATTTCCTCATATTGTAACCAAAATGGCGATCTTGATAAGTTTTGTTACACAGTTTTATTTTATTTTTATAACGAGGAAGAAAATGGAAATGGACATGAGGAGTTTCATTATCTCGGTAAACATTATTCATTAGGCAGGCAAAGTTAAACATAGTAGCATTAAATAATTTTTGGCAGATTCTTTCTAATTCTTTTTCAATATGACCTAGTTCTCCCCATTCTTCAATAGTTAAATCACTTAAACATCCTTTATGATTTGATATTATGCATTGACCAGGAAATTCTTGGCACCATTTCTCATATACACCTTTCCAATATTTACCTTGATATAATGTCATAATATCAACTTCATGTAGTAATTATATCATAATTATCACTATTATTTTATATACTAAAATTATATACTAAAAATTATTAAATTGTTGACAAGAATAATTTGAAGTATTAAAAAAGTCCTTAAATAAAGGACTTGATATTTTAAATGGTAGCGCCGGTGTGATTCGAACACACGACCTGCCGGGTATGAACCGGATGCTCTAGCCAACTGAGCTACAGCGCCATAAAAGTAAGCAAATTAAATATAACATAAGAGAAGTAATTTGACAATACTTTTTTTTATTTTT
>CANQFI010000136.1 GCA_947598455.1 uncultured Bacilli bacterium
CAATTACTTTAAATAAATTATATATTTTTTAGATATTCATCTAAAAGGGAAATATTACTTAGATGTTTTTTATCAATATTTAAACTTATATTATGAAGATATAATAGAGATTTTTTAAACTCTTCGATGATTGTTACTTTAGAGCCAGATAATTCTATGTAGGAATTTAAAATATCATTTACTAACGGAATAAATTGATTTATTAAATCTTTAATAACTTCAAAAGTAAAAGTATTGAATTTTATATATAAAGGGTTTTGAGGTGCATTAGAATTAGTTTCAATATTTTTAAAGTTAATAAAATCTTCAATAATAGTTTTGGCTTTTTCATCGGTAATTTTAGGAAGAACTACTTTAGCTAATACACGATAGTAAGCTACTTCACATAAATCATTAAAGTATTCAACAAATTCTAATTTGTTATTAGATTTTACATTAATATATCTATTATATATACCATAAGATGAATTATTTATTTGAATTGAACATTTTAAAGGAGAAATAAATAAATCTTTTATATTAGAATGAGATTTAAATATAGAATCTAAAATGGAAATTTTTAAATTAAGATCTTCGGCATTAGCATAAAAATAAATTAATAATACTTTAGATTCTACTTTTTCATTTATTTCACCAGTTAGTTCATAATTAATGTTATTTTCAATACACTTTTTTATGTACTCATTAACAACAAATTCAGTTTCAAAAATCGGTCCATTTATATTAATAACAATATTATTTTCTTCTTCAGGAGGATTAAATAAGTTATTACCATTAAGGCCAATTATATCATCATAAAAATCAAGGCATTTTTGAGAATTTTTTATAAACTTATATAAATTTAAAGTCATATTATGTTTTTCCATAATACGTAATTGAGGATTTTGTTCGGCTTCATTTTCGAGATATGAATTAAATTCTAATATTTCATAAATGTCTTCACGATTTAATGAATTTAAACGGCTTAATTCATCTTCACCTATTAATTTAGAATATGTTTGATTAACATCGTCATAAGCATAATTATTTAGTTTATCAATAAAAATACTATATACACGATGTAATAAATCAGCAAGCATTTTTAAATGGTCATAATCTTTTACCTTAGATTTTCCTACTGATTCATTTAAGGTATATTCTTTAATATCAAAATAACCATTATCATATCTATTAACTAATAATTCTTTTAAGAGTTTATCATTATTTAAAAGATTGGTAATGTCTTTTTGATATTCTTTTTGTAATTCTTCATTCTTTTTAGTAGTGTATATTTTACGAAGATTTAAATCATATATTTCAGATAAATATAATAGTATTTTTAAGTATTCTACTTTGGTTTCATATGATAATGTTTTTTTTACTTTCATATATTCATTTAACATGTTATCAAAGTAATTATCTTTTATTACAAGACCTAATTTTTCAATATGGATTTTAATATCTTCTATAAAGATTAAAGATTTTTTTTGAAGATCTTTATAATTTATCTTTATTTCTGTAGCTATTTTTTTTAGATTATTAAATTCGTCAACATTGTTATTAGGTTCTAAATTATAACGACAAAAGCGATAAAATAATGATGTTTCTTCATAATTTTGTTCTTCTTTTCGAGGAGTACTATATCTTGATAATTCTTCACGTAAATTAATACCATATACTTTGGATAGACTTATTAAAACTTTTAAATATTCAATCTTTTTATTATAGTTAAAATCTTTTTTATTTTTGATATAGTGTTCAATCATATCACAAAAAGAACTAAAATCAGTATTAAAGCCTAGCTTATTTACTTTTTCTTTTAGTTTTTTGACAAGTTCCTTAGCTTTTTCATTCTGTTCTGGTGATGCTTGTGCAACAATATCTTTGTAATCTTTCTTATTTTTTTCTTCAATTTCATTTAAGTAAAATTGGCAAAGTCTCTGAAAAGTATTTTCCATATTATCACCTATTTTCAGTATAGCAAAAAAGACGACTTATTTTAAGTCATCTTTAATATATTCTACAATTTTGTTTACAATGTTATTTATAGGAATTTCAGTTTGTTCCGTATCTTTTCTAAATTTAAGTTCAACTTGATTATCAACTATTTTCTTACCAATCGTTATACGAATTGGAATACCTATTAAATCCATATCTTTAAATTTAACACCTGGACGTTCATCACGATCGTCATAAATAACTTCAATATTATTTTCAATTAATTTACTATATATATCTTCAGCTATTTTAGTTTGTTCTTTGTTTTTCATGTCTATTTGAACTAAGGCGACTTGATAAGGAGCAATATTCATTGGTAATATAAGACCATTTTCATCATTGTTTTGTTCAATAACACTGGCTAAAATACGACCAGGTCCCATACCATAGCAGCCCATAACGACTGGATGTTCTATATTATTTTCATCTAGATAAGTTAAACCTAATTTTTCAGAATATTTAGTACCTAGTTTGAATAAATTACCTATTTCAATTCCTCTTTTAAAGTAAAGATTACCACCACAATTAGGACAGATATCTTCTTCCTTAACATTAACGATATCAGCTGCTATATCATATTTAAAATCTTTAACATTAGCATTTATATAATGATATCCTTCCTTATTAGCTCCACAACAGAAATTTTTCATTTTTAATATTTCATTATCAATAACTACTTTTGCTTTTAAATTAATTGGTCCAGTATAACCTGGAACAGCATTACTTGTAGAAATTAATTCATCATTAGCAAAATTAATCTCTTGGCAATTAAATAGTTTGCGGACTTTACTTTCGTTAAGTTCTCTATCACCTCTAATAAAGAAGATAATTAATTCTTCATTAATATTCATTAACAAAGCTTTGATTGATTTTTTTACATCGATATTAAGATATTTACAGACATTTTCAATAGTTTCTTGATGAGGTGTTTCAACTAGTTTTAATTCTTTTTCTGGTTCGTTATCATTTATTTTAGTAAGACATTCGGTTATTTCTAAATTACTTGAATAACTACATTTATCACATAAGACGATTGTATCTTCACCAATATTAGTTATTGCTTGATATTCTTCTGATAAAGTTCCACCCATCGCACCACAATCAGATCTAACTATTTTATAATTAATTCCTAAGCGATCATAGATTTTGTTATAAGCTTTTTTCATGATTTCATAAGAGACATCTAGACCTTTATTATCTTTATCGAAGGAATAAGCATCTTTCATTATAAATTCACGAACACGGATTAAACCATATCTAGGACGTGGTTCGTCTCTAAATTTATCAGCTTGTTGGTATAAAGTAAAAGGCAAATCTTTATAACTTTTGACCATTGTTTTAGCAGCAATTGTAAATAATTCTTCATGGGTTGGACCTAAGACTAAATTTTTAGTATAACGATCTTGAAGATTAAACATATCACTTCCAAAAGCAGTAACACGGCCACACTTTTCGTAATATTCGCTTGGAATTAAACTTGGCATTAGTAACTCTTGGGCACCGGCGTTATCCATTTCTTCTTTAATTATTTTTTTTATTTTATTAAGAGTTTTTAACCCCAATGGTAAGAACATATAAATACCTGCTCCGACTTTCTTAATCATTCCACTTCTTACTAAAAGATTACCACTTCTACTTTCTTCATCTTTGGCATCTTCTCTTAATGTAAAAAAGTAACTTTTACTAATTTTCATCTTTTAACCTCCTCT
>CANQFI010000137.1 GCA_947598455.1 uncultured Bacilli bacterium
ACTATAATTTTAAGATAAATATTTACACATTTCATAAACTAGCATTAGAAATATTAAAACAAAACAATGTATCATTTACAATCGCTCCTGACAATTTTTTAGAAGAAACTATTGATAACTTCTTTAATAATATTGTACCCAGTAATGAAAAATATATGAATAGTTTAAAAATAATATTAGGTAAAGAATATAAAGATAAAGATATTAAAAATTTAAAAAGGCTTATTCAGACATTTATATCATTATTTAAATCTAATAATTATGGTATTAGTTATTTTAAGGAAATACTTAAAAAGATAAGATTTACTTTAAATTATAAAGAGTATAAAGTTAATAAAAATATATTATTATTTATTATAAATATATATCTATTATATGAAGATGAACTTAAGAAGGAAATGGCTATTGATTTTAATGATATGATTAATAAAAGTTTAGAATGTTTAAAAGAAAAAGGTCTTAAAACAAAATGGAAGTATGTAATTGTTGATGAGTATCAAGATACTTCAGTTACGAAGTTTAATTTAATTAAAGAGATTATTAATTTAACTAATGCAAAGTTTTTAGCAGTTGGAGATGATTTTCAATCTATTTACAGATTTACAGGTTGCACTTTACATATATTTTTAAACTTTACAAAACTTTTACCTTATGCCAAAATATTTCAAATTGTAAATACATATCGTAATCCTCAAGAACTAATTAATGTTGCTGGTAAATTTATTATGCGAAATAAAGCTCAACAGAAGAAAAATTTAGTCTCGAATAAACACTTAGAATATCCTATTAAAATATATTTTCAGGATAATACAGTTAAAGCCTTAGAATACTTATTGGAATTAATAAATAATAATAAAGTTAAAGAAATAATGGTGTTAGGAAGAAACAATAAAGATATTAAGAGGTATATAGATAAAGATTTCAAAGTAAAAAATGATACTTATATATATAAAGATATAAAATTTAGATATTTAACAATGCATAAATCTAAAGGATTAGAAAGTGAAGTAGTAATACTTATTAATATGGAAGATTCATTAGTAGGAATGCCAACTAAAATTAAACAGGAAAAATTATTAAAATATGTTAATAAACAAAAAGAATATTTTAAATATGAAGAAGAAAGAAGATTATTTTATGTGGCTTTAACTAGAACAAAGACAATAACTTATATTATAAGTCCAATTAGTAGACAATCTATTTTTGTAAAGGAGATTTTAAAAAATAAGAAATATGTTGAAATAATAAAAAAGTAAACTTAAATAAGCTTACTTTCCCATTTTAGGTTCAACTTGTTCTTCTTTTTGAACTTTTTGTTCATTCATTTTTGCTAATGCTTCATTATAGCCAGCTTCAAAGGCTTCTAATTCTTCAATTGATGAAGCTTTAAAATATTTTTTCTCTAAACCTTCGAAAGCAAATTCTTTTCCCATATTGTAGAACTCTTGTTTTTGCCACGAACCAGCCATTTTTTCCAATCCAATCACCTTCAATTATTATAACACTAAATAGCCTATTGTGTTATAATAATTTCGACAAAGAAGTGGGGATATGTATGAAAGAAAGTTATGATAATAAGGTGGTTATAGTAACTGGAAGTAGTAGAGGAATTGGGGCAACTACGGTAAAAGAATTTGCTAAAAATAATTATAATGTTGTAATAAATTATTTAAATAGTGAAACTGAAGCTCTGGCTTTAAAAGAGAAAGTTGAAAAGCAATATAATATAAAAGCATTAGTAGTTAAAGCTGATGTAAGTTTAGAAGAACATGTTAAAGAGTTAGTTAACGCAGCTATGGAAGAATTTGGTCATATTGATGTTTTAGTAAATAATGCAGGGATTGCTATTGATACAACACTAGAAGATAAAACAGTAGATAATTTTAAAAAGATTATTGATGTTAATTTAATAGGGACTTTTTTAATGTGTAAATATGTTGGAAAAGTTATGCAAAAACAAGGATATGGATCAATAGTTAATATTTCTTCAACAAATGGAATTGATTCATTTTATCCTTATAGTATGGATTATGATGCTTCAAAAGCAGGAGTTATATCTTTAACGCATAACTTTGCTAAATTATATGCACCACAAATTAGAGTTAATAGTGTTGCGCCAGGATGGGTTAATACGGAGATGAATAAAGAATTGGATAAAGATTATATAAATAGTGAATGTAAACATATTTTACTTGGAAGATTTGCAGAACCTTATGAAATAGCAGAGTTTGTTTTTTATATAGCTACTAAAGCAATATATGTTAATGATGCTGTTATAAAGATTGATGGAGGAAGATGTTAATGAGTGAATTAAATATAAGTAAAGAAACTTTTGATTTTATAGAAGAGGAAGAAAGAAAAGTAAAAGATATTTTTGAAAAAATAGATGAACAAACTAAAAGAAATGCAATGAAAGTTTTAAATGTTTTTCAAAAATATCATGTTTCAGAAAACTATTTTAATAGTACAACTGGGTATGGATATAATGACTTAGGAAGAGATAACATAGAAAAAATATTTGCTTATGTATTGGACGGGGAAGATGCGATAGTAAGAAGTCAATTTATATCTGGAACTCATGCTTTAACTGTAGCATTGTTTGCCTATCTTCGTCCTAATGATATAATGCTTTCTATTTCAGGACTTCCTTATGATACATTACATGAAGTAATAGGAATAGTGCCAAATGATAGTAGTTTAGCTTCTTTTAATGTTAAATATGAGCAAATTGATTTAGTAGATAATGATTTTGACTATGAAAAAATTAAAGAATATTTAAAAAAGAATAAAGTTAAATTAATTGAAATTCAAAGAAGTAAAGGATATTCAACAAGAAAAAGTTTAACGATTGATAAGTTAGAAAAAGTAATTAAAGTTATTCGTGAAATAGATAAAGATGTTATTATAATGGTTGATAATTGTTATTGTGAATTTGTTGAAGAGAAAACTCCTTTAACAGTTGGAGCTGATGTAATGGTTGGATCTTTAATTAAAAATTTAGGGGGAGGTATTGCGCCTAATGGGGCTTATATAGCCGGAAGAAAAGATTTAGTTGATTTAGCTGGGGAGAGACTTACTTGTCCTGGAGAAGGTAGGGAAGTTGGGCCAACACTAGGTATTAATAAGAGTTTATTACAAGGACTTTTTATGGCTCCTTCAGTAGTAGCTAGTAGTTTAAAAACAGCTATTTTAACTAGTAAATGTTTAGAAGATTTAGGATATAATGTAGAACCTAAATATAATGAAGAAAGAGCAGATATAGTTCAAAATATAATATTTAATGATAAAGATAAATTAATTAAATATGTTCAGGGTATTCAGATGGGTTCACCAATTGATTCAGAAGCTATACCAATGCCTTGGGATATGCCTGGGTATGAAGATCAAGTTATTATGGCAGCGGGGGCATTTACACAAGGATCATCAATTGAACTTAGCTGTGATGGACCAATTAGAGAGCCATATATAGCTTATCAACAAGGAGGGCTTACTTATGAGTATGGATGCCTTGGAATAGCAAGAGCAATTGAAGAACTCAAAAAATAGTCAAGAAGCAAGTAAAATACTTGCTTTTTTTAATAAATACTAGTTATTGTATGTTATACT
>CANQFI010000138.1 GCA_947598455.1 uncultured Bacilli bacterium
GCAATTGGTATATTTCCTGAAGGAACCAGAAATAAAACGAACGATGTATTACTATTAGATTTAAAATTTGGTGTTGTTTCCATGGCCCATAAAACTAATGCGACTATTATTCCTTGTGCAGTTACTGGTGATTATAAATTCCGTAGTAAAAATCTTATGATTAGATATGGTAAACCTTTTAAAGTAGCAACTGATGATTTAGAAAAATACAATAAAAAATTAGCAACCGAAATTGAAAAACTACTTAAAGAAAACTTAAAAGCCACTAATCGTACTTTAGAAGAAGAATTAAATAGTCGTTGTCAAGATACAAAGGAGAAAAAAAGATGAAACAAAAATTATTAATAATTATAACTTTATTACTTTCTATTATGAGTTTAACAGCTTGTCAAAATAAAGATAAAGCTTCTAATAATGAAACTAAAAATGAAGAAGTTGCCATAACTGACCAAAGTCTTATCGAAGATTTAGAAATGAAGAGCAATATTCTATATAATATCGGTAAAATAGATGGTGGTGGCTTAGGAACCTTCTTTACAAAAAATACTACATTAGCTGATTTAAAAGAAGATGATAAATTAACTGCTATTCTTATTTATGCTAATCTTAAATCAAATAAAATTACGCATGAACCTATTACTCAAGAAATCTATAAAAAATATCTAAATAATTGGTTTGGTGAAAAAGTAACTGATGAACAATTAGCTGAAGAAATAACTACTTTTTATACTTTAGATGGTGATAAAATAAATGAAATTGCTCTAAATCTTTATAATAGTAATATTACTAATTATGACAATAATGTCGGATGTCCTAATTTTAAATATTATGATGATGTAAATAAATATTTAGCTATTTGTACTTGTGGTAATAGTGGTGAAGACTTCTTATACACTTACAATTATAAATATACTAAAGATAATGATAATGCCTATGTTTATGTAAGTATTGCTACTTTAAATAATGATGATGGTAAAATATATTCTGATTATGAAAAAACTAAAGTGTATAAAGAAGATTCTGTATCTTTTAGTCTTAATGAAGATAACTACAAAGATGTAGCTCAATACAAACTAATCTTTAATTATAATAAAGATACAAATAATTATAATTTTTCTCAATTAGAAAAAGTTTCATAAAAGATTCATTAAGAATCTTTTTTGTTGTTAAACAATCTAAAAAATACTATAATAAATGAGTAAAGAAAAGAGTGATAAAAATGCAAAAAAGTATACCTATTACATTATTAACTGGTTATTTAGGAAGTGGTAAAACAACCCTTTTAAATCATATTCTAAATAATCAACAAGGATATAAAATTGCTGTTATAGTAAATGATATTGGTGAAGTAAATATTGATGCCAATTTAATTGAAAAGGGTGGAATAGTAAGTGGTAAAGATGACTCCTTAGTTGCTTTACAAAATGGTTGCATTTGTTGTACTTTAAATGCTGACTTACTTAAACAAATTCAAGATATTATTGAAACTAAAAAATTTGATTATATTATTATTGAGGCTAGTGGTATCTGTGAACCTATTCCTATTGCTCAAACTATTTGTGCATTAGAAGATGCCTATGATGAATATAAAATGCCTAAATTATGTTATTTAGATTCTATTGTCTCTGTTGTTGATGCTAAAAGAATGAGCGATGAATTTAATGCTGGTGGTGATTTATTAAATGATCACATTGATGAAGAAGATATTGAAAATTTAGTAATTCAACAAATTGAATTCTGTGATACGATTATTTTAAATAAAGTCGATGAAGTAAGTAAAGAAGATTTAAAAAATGTTAAAGATGTTATTAAAGCTTTACAACCTACGGCTGATATTATAGAAACTAATTATGCTAAAGTTAATTTAGATGATATTTTAGAAACTAAAAAATTTAACTTTGAAAAAGCGGCAACTTCATCTGGTTGGTATAACGAATTAGATAAAGTTGATAATGAAGAAGATCATGATGACCATGAAGAACATGATAAACATCATGAACACGAAGAAAATCATGAACATCATCACGAACATCATCATGACCACGATCATGGCGAAGTTGAAGAATATGGTATAAATACCTTTGTTTACTATCGTCGTGAACCAATGAATCGTAAAAAATTCTATGACTATGCTGGTAAAGCTTGGCCTAAAAAAATAATTAGAGTAAAAGGCATAACTTACTTTGAAGATGATAAAGATATGTCATATATGTTTGAACAAGCTGGTACTTTAAAAAATATCGGTGAAGCTGGTCTTTGGCTAGCTGCTGAATCACCAAAACTACAAAAAGAAATTTTAGAAGCCAACCCTGATTTACAAAAAGATTGGGATCCATTTTATGGCGATCGTATGGTTAAATTAGTTTTTATTGGTAAAGGCATATCTAAAGAAGAAATTACAAAAGAACTAGATAAAATTTAAATAATATTTTTGCTATAATATTTTTATTAAAGAAGGTATGAAGTATGAAAAAAGAAAAAAATAGTTCAGAAAAAAAGAAAAACAAAAAATTATTAATAATAATTCCTATAGCTATTTTAATCTTATTAATACTAAGTATCGTCTTTTTTCTTTTATTTAAAAATAGTTTTAATAAAGAAAAAGACTATGAATATACAAACCTTGAAGGTATTAATTATGTCGGTCAAATCGAAAGTGATACCTATTATATTCCAAGTGCTAGCGAGTATATAGCTTTTCCTGTCGAAAAACAAAAACAAGATAGCTATGAAGTAGTTAATGAAGATAATGAAAAAGTAAAAACCAAAATACTTAAAATAGATGATCATTACTACATAGTAAGTAAAAATACTTATAAAAAAGGTCAAGAATATACCTTAACTATTAAAGATAATACTATTCTTGATGATCGATTACCTAATGCCAAAAAAGTAATATTTAAAATTGAAAAAGATGAAATAGAAACTTATAAATACTCTGATAGTGTTAAAGAAATAGATTCATCTAAAATAAAATTAAATAATAATCAATTAGATGTATCATCCCTAAATTTAAAAGAAGGCAATATTGTCTTAGTAAAACATGATGATACAGTTGTAGATGCTTATAAAATCGATAAAATAACCAACGATTTAGCTACAACTAGTACTGTTAATTTAGCCGAAATCTATGATGAATTAGAAATATATAAAAATATTAAACCAGACTTTTCTACTATGACTCTATATGATGAAGAAGGTAATGAAGTAACTTTAACAAATGGCGAAGTAAAAAAATATCTTGCTGAGCCTTTAGTTAACAAAGTCGTAAATGAAATGCCTGTTTATCAAACACTTGTTAATGAAGCTAAAAAAACAGAAAATGAAATATCTAATAGTGTTGATTTTAAAGAAAAAGATGGTAACTTAATTTTTGAAATAAATATTAATGTTAAAGCTAACGGAAAAAAATTTATGGGTATTAGTGCTCTAAGAGAACACGATTTAACTATGACCCTTACTTTTGAAATAGGCTTAGATATTTTGGCTGATACTACAAAAGGTCATAATATAAATTTAGCTGCTACACTTACTGAAACTCTTAATGTTGATATTTCTTTAAAAAATTCGATTTATCATGAAGGTTTTAGTGGTTTAGATGACTC
>CANQFI010000139.1 GCA_947598455.1 uncultured Bacilli bacterium
TCTAGAAGAGTTTTATCGCGATGATGATTACATATATTATTATAATTGTATAAAAAGTAAATATATTTTAGTTAGATATACTCATGGCTATGAGGAAACAGTTGAGGAAGCTTTAAAGAA
The DNA here is from genome assembly GCA_947598455.1 of uncultured Bacilli bacterium. Next base: position 121 of record CANQFI010000139.1, read on the forward strand.
TAAAAGAATTACTATTAAAGACCTAGATGACTATCAAATTAGCTACCATAAAGAACCAATTGATAAAAATGAAATACCTGATAACTATATGTTTATTTTCCATGGTGGAGCCGGTGAAATAGTTTATGAAACTTATATTTATAAAGTAGATAATAATCAAGCTAATTATGGCTTTGATTATATTAATGTTACTAAGACTACTAAATCTTATGGTAGTGATGAATGGAATATTAAAGTAACAGGTAGGGGAACAGTTAGTTGGACAGATGAAGTCTTTGGTATCGCCGAAAAAAATAATGCTTATTCTTATGTAACATTACCTAACGATGATAAAACATATACTATCGAAGAATTTATGCCTATGTTTTTAATGAATTAATAATGACTATATAACCATCTTAATCGATGGTTATTTTATGTGTTATAATAATGTCAAAGAGCAATATCTCTTGAGGTGATTAAAATGAATGAAAAAAAATTTGGTGACCAACTTGCTAAAGTAAGACAAGAAAAAAATATTACGCAAAACGAACTTGGTAAATTACTCAATGTCAGCGGTAAATTAGTATCTAAATGGGAACGTGGAGTTATTATTCCAGAACCACAAATGCTTAAAGAAATATCTAATATTTTAGATATTAATATTGATGATTCTCTAAATATCGAAACTAAAACAAATAAAATAACTAAAAAAGTTAATTATCCAAGTTATATTGCCTTACTAATTAATGCTATATTAATTATTATATTACCAATAATCATATCAGACGATGGTGGTTCATTATGGTTTATTTCTATAATATCTCAAATCTTTGTCATATTTTTTACTGTCTTTAATAAGAATAAATTTATTTGTCCTTTTATATCTATTTTAACCTTTTTATTATCTTGTTTCTTCTTTTATAAAGAATCAACATTATATAGTACCATTTTCTTTTATATCTTATTTATATTTATAGGAATAATAACTGGTTTAATTATTAACTTGATTTCTCACAATCGCAAAAAATATCAAATTCCATTAATAATAGTTGTCTGTCTAGTTATTATTCTATCTTTCTTGGCATTCTTAGGTATTATTCCGACTCATCTTCATAAAGAAGCTGATATTTCTAATATTGATGTAGAAATAGAGCAGACAAATAGATATACATCTGATGATATAGCTGAAGTTACTATTATAGTATTAAATGAAATGAAAGATTATCCAGCTACTATATTAAACCTTACTTATGATGAAATATCTTTAGAAGAATATCAAGATTATCTTAATAAATATAATGCTGATAATATCATTATTTTATCTTCTAAATTTAAAACATATAAAAATTTATATTTACCAAAAGATTCTGGATTTGAATCAAATACTTCATATATCTATAAATATCTTTTAGTAAAAAAAGATAATAGTTGGCATATTGAAAGTATTGGTTTCTTTTAATTATAATAAATCTTTATTTATAATCTAATAATTGTTATAATATATTTGTATTAATTACTTGCCGAGTGTTAATATGACAATTTAATCGATAGCGTTAATTATTTAGGCAAGAAATAACTAACATGATGCGGACATACTCATTTATGGGTATGTCCTTTTTATTTTAGATTCTGATTTAGCTTTAAACTAACAGATTAAGAAAGTGAGTTTTTTTGGTCGAAAATTGCGACCAAAAAAAATAATGCAAAAGTAGGAAGATTAAAAAGTTTTTCTTGGATATTAACTAATAATGAACTTAAAACTTGAGGTCGAAAATTTCGACTTCAAAAGCTGAATTAGATGAATTGCGGTCGAAAATTGCGACCAAAAAAATAAAAACAATAGTAGAAGGAGTATTAAAATGGAAGAATTAGTTTTAGAAAATAATATTAAAGTTGAAAATATGATTTATGAGGTAAGAGGAAAACAGGTAATGTTAGATTCTGATTTAGCCGAACTATATCAGGTGGAAACAAAAAGAATTAATGAAGCTGTTAAAAATAATTTTGAAAAATTTCCTGAAAGATTTTCTTGGGTACTATCAAATGATGATTGGACTTTTTTAAGGTCGAAAATTTCGACCTCAAGATTAACGCTTAACAAACATGGTGGTAGAAGAAATAATCCTAGAGTATTTACCGAGCAAGGAGTGGCAATGTTAGCAACTATCTTAAGATCAAAAGTTGCGACTGAAGTCAGCATAAAAATAATGGATGCTTTTGTTACCATGCGTAAATATATTTCAACTAATTTATTAGAACAGAAATATATCAATACCCAAGTTATGAAAAATACTGAAGATATAAAATTACTTCAAGATTCGTTTAAAAAATTCGATGAAAAGAGAAAAAGTACAGAAATATATTTTAATGGCCAAATATGGGATGCTTATTCTAAAATCCTTGAAATTTTTAAAGAAGCAAAATCAAGTTTAATAATAGTTGATGCCTATGCTGATAATACAATATTAGACATTATTAAAAGATTAAGTATTGATGTAATACTAATTACTAAAACAAATAATTTAATTTCTAATCAAGATATTTTAAAATATAACAAACAATATCATAATTTAACTGTTAAATTTGATGATACCTTTCATGATCGTTACTTTATCATAGATAATAAAAAAGTATATCATTGTGGTGCGAGTATTAATAGAATAGGGTACAAAACATTTTCTATAACTTTAATTGGTGATCAAGAAATAGGTAAATTGTTGATAAATAGCATTTATGGTATCCTATAAATAGTAATTCATATAAGCCAACTCTATATATAAGATTTGCTTTTTTCATGATATAATATGTAGGAAAAATAAATATTTTTAAAGGGAGTTTTTCTTATGATAAAAAAAATATTAAAATCCGTTCGTGAATATAAATTAGGAAGTATTTTAACAGTTATTTTTATTTCATTAGAAGTTATATTAGATGTTTTAATTCCTATTTTAATGACTAAAATTATTGATGATGGAATTAATAATCATGATTTAAATGTTGTATTATTAATTGGAGGAATCTTAGTTTTAGTAGCACTTTTTTCCTTAATTTTTGGTTGGCTTTCCGGTAGATTTGCTGCCATTTCTTCATCAGGATTTGCCAAAAATTTAAGACACGATATGTATTATAAAATTCAAGAATACTCTTTTGAAAATATAGAGAAATTTTCATCTTCTAGTTTAGTAACTCGTCTTACGACTGATGTAAACAATGTTCAAATGACTTATCAGATGTTAATTCGTATTGCCATTCGTGCCCCGATGATGTTTTTATTTTCATTACTTATGGTATTTACCATTCATGCCAAATTAGCTTTTGTATTTTTAATTGTTGCACCAATTTTAGGCTTTTTATTAATCTTCATTGCTAATAAAGCTCATCCATTATTTGAAAGTGTTTTTCATACTTATGATGATTTAAATAATAGAGTACAAGAAAATGT
>CANQFI010000140.1 GCA_947598455.1 uncultured Bacilli bacterium
AAGAACTCAAAAAATAGTCAAGAAGCAAGTAAAATACTTGCTTTTTTTAATAAATACTAGTTATTGTATGTTATACTTAATTAAAATGGTAAAATGGTGAAAGAGGAGTTTTAAACATGATAGATTTAGTAGCTAAACAAAAAGAAGTATATCAAAACAAATTAAATAAGGGATTTAATGTAACAGATGTTAATCAAGAGTTTTGTTATCTATATGGGGAAGTAGCTGAAGCTTTTGATGCATATCGTAAAAAGAAAGAAGATTTAAATGAAGAATTAGCAGATATTATGATATTTACGATGGGGTTAGCAGAAATATTACATATAAATTTAGAAAATGCGGTTTTAAATAAAATAGATAAAAATAATAAAAGAGTTTATGTTAAGAATGAAAAAGGTGTCTTAGTAAAAGAAGGAGAATAGATTATGATTCATGAATTAACTAATGATGAAATAGAAGAATTAGTAGGACTTAAGGATCCTGATAGGAATTTTTTAAAAGTGAAAAAGAATGGTTTATTACTTACAGATAATCAAGTTAGTACATTAGAAAGATATAATATTGATCCTAGTAAATGTGGAAGTATGTCAGAACTACTTTATATGATTGAACAGGAAGATTATGATGATGATAGTGATCTTGCTTATTTAGCAGAACAACTTTCAGAGACTAATTATTATCAAAATACTAATAAATAATTAAGTAAGAAGGTGAATTATGTCTTCAAAAAATAAATTAAAAAGGTATCAAAAAGCTAAATTTGAAAACTTTAAAAAAATAAATGAATTAAAGTTAAATGATGATGAAGCTTATATAGATTTAAAATTAGAAGATTTTAAAAGTATAATTTCTTCTTATTCATTAAGCATTAATCCTATACTAAAAGAGGATTTTTTGTCTTTTATAGAAAATTATGCTTCCTATATACCTTTAGATTATCCTTTAGTATTAGAAATACATAGTAAAAAGATAAATTCAGAAGAACGTATATTACTTAGAAAATTAATAAAAAATCATTTTGCTTTAGTAAAAATAAATAAAGAAGTTGAATTAAAGGCTTTAAGAAGAAAAAGTTTTTTCTTTCTATTAATAGGAATAATAGGCTTTGTTTTTTTAACAATTAATATTAAATATAATGTTTTAGGTTTTATGAAAGAAATTCTTTCTTTTATAGCTTCATTTAGTGTATGGGAATTTGGTGAATTATGTTTGTTTGAACAAGATGGGTTAAAAGAACAAATATTAAAGTATAGTCATTTAGCAAAAATTAGAGTTGTTTATAATAAAGATGATAGATAAATATAAATATTTATGTTATAATTAATAGAGGTAAAAAAGAAAACGGAGGGGATTTCTTATGGAAGGTAAAGGTCAAAAGTTTCAAGTAGAAATAGAAACGGGAGAATTGATGGATGCTGAATTGTTATCTGTTGTTGAAATTGATGGTAAAGAATATGCGGTTTATTCGTTAGATAATAGAAATGGAACATTTGATATATTGGCTTCATATGTTACGAAAGATCAAGAAGGATATGATCAATTAGTTGATATAAATAATCCGATAGATAAAGAAAAAATATCTAATTTTATTAGAAATCTTGTAGCGTAAAAGAAAGGAGTGATTAAAATGTCTGATTTAAGTCGTGATGAAAAAATAAAAAAAATGATGGATGATTTAAAGAATAATTCTAATGGAGAATATCTTTATAAAGCATTAATACAACTTCGTAATGAAGGAAATACAGAGTTTGAATCTCTTATATCTTTGTATTCTGAGCAACAAGCTATAGCAATAGAAACAAAGGCTATTGATGTTAGAGAAAATATTTCTTCTATTCGAAAATTAATTGATGAGATTGATGATATTGTTGTGTCTTTTGAGACGAAAGGCGATCAATTACAATCTAAAGTAGATGAATTACAAAAAGAAATGAATCTTTATAAAACAAATCTTACTAATTTAAATAAATTGATAATGGAATATAAGAATTTAACAGGTATAGGAGATTATCAAGTTAAGGATATTTATCTTTCGGCTACTGAAGAAAAAATTAAAAGAATATATACTGATATAGCTAAATTGGTTATTCAGCTAAATAAAGAATTAATTAATGTCAATTCAGCTGATATTGCAAATAAGGAACGATTAGAAAAAGCACTAGAAAAATTAGAACTTTCTATTTCATATCTTCCTGAATTTTTAGAATATAAATCTAAATTTGATAACATAAAGAATGAAGTAGATGCATCTTTAGGTAGTGGTGTTTTATCAAAAGATGAGTTAAAAAAACAATTTAAAGATCAAATAAAAGAAATATTTATAAAGGCTAAACCAGTTATAGAAACAAGATTTAAATCATTAGATTATTCAATTTATGAAGAATATGAAAAACTAAAAGATGATATTTTTGATGTAGCAGAACCTTTTTCTTTACTGACTGATGAAGAAAAAAACTTAATAATAGATGAAGTAGAAAAAGAAGTTGATTTTCTTTCAGGTGTTTCTTTAGATTTATTTGATGAATTAATATATGGAGAAAGAAGAAATCCTTCTGAAATTAATGGTTTAATTAGTATTTTACATAATAAGGTTGAACCATTAATGCAAGCAGATTTTGGAAATATTAATAATATTAGGCTTGTTTATAGTAGAATTTTAAAAAATGTAAATACTGTGAAAAAATTTGTAGCTGATTTGCAAAATAATAATATATTAAAAAGTAATGGTGCTAAAATAATACTAGATGAAAATAATCTAGTATTAACTATTGAAATTCCTAATGCTTCTATAAAATATTCTAAAGCATTTAGGAAAGAAATTGTAGATAATTATGTAGCATATAAAGCTAATGCTATTTTAGAAGAATATGCACGTGAAGTTAGACCAATATTTGAACGTAAATATAAAGATTATTTTGAGCACATTTGTCAATTACAAAAACAAAATATTGTCTATTTTGATGAATTAATTAAAAATAAGGGTCAAGAATTTAAACAAAAGTTAATTGATATGAATATTCCTGATGATAAAGCAACATTATTAATAAATAAAAGAGCTGATCAAATATCAGAAGAATGTAGGGACAAATATGCAAAAGAAGATTTGGATGCGGCTAATTTCATTGAAACAAACGTAATAGATCAATATTTAGTAATAGAAAGATCTATTAATGAGTTAAATGCTTTTGTTTATGCTAGTCCAGAATTCACTCAAAGATATGATGCTGTAAGAAAATCTATAAATGATTTTATTGCATTTATGAGTAAAGATGAAAATAAAAAATATGGAATTAGGGTTGCTTTTGATGAAGATCAAGAAAATTTCTATATCGAGTATAATATCAGTTTTAGTAATGGTATTGGACCACATTCTGGTTCAACAAGTATTTTGATTTTAAGTTCTGAAAATTTTTTAGCAAAGAAAAATTCAAAATCAGCTCCTGGTGGAAGTCCAATAGTTCCACCAAGTGGAGGT
>CANQFI010000141.1 GCA_947598455.1 uncultured Bacilli bacterium
TCCAACTTCTTTTTTTAAGTGAGTACGACGCATTCTTTTTTTAGTTTTACTTGTTCTTCTAAAAGGAACTGCCATAATATCACTCCTTCCCTTCTTTATCAAGTAGCTCTAACAACGGAGCTAATCTTGGATCTACCTTTTTGTTTTCTTCATCCACTAGTTCCCAACCTTCTCCTGACATTTCATATTTTTTATCAGGATTAGCACGAAAACTAATTGGGACCTCTAGTACAATATTTTGCCATAAAATATCCATAATATCAAGTGTTTTTAGTTCATTTTTATTTATTTCTTGTGCATTTTCGCTTAATACTTCTGATATTTCAAAACTAAATGGATACTCTACCGGTTCTAAATCCATAGCATCTAATAATGTCATTTCACCTTCAACATGACAATCAAAGACTATTTCATTAGTCACACTATAGTAAGCACGACCTTTTATTTTAACATTATCTAACTTCTGGATTGATGTTTTCTTTAAGTATTCATCCCCAAAAGATACGACATCATCAATAACTACACCTTTTTCATCTACTTTAGCTAAATCAATATACATATCTTCACCCACTAGCTAGTTCATTATACCAACTTTTCTTGAATAATACAACTTATTATAATAAAATTAAATTAGTAAAGAAGGTCTCAATATGCAAATAATAGGTATCATAGCTGAATATAATCCATTTCACAATGGACATTTATATCATATAAATAAAATTAAAGAAAAATATCCTGATTCTTTAATAGTTTTAGTCCTAAATGGCTATTTTACTGAACGTGGTCATATATCTATTCTTTCTAAAGAAGATAAAGTTAATATTTCTCTAAACAATAATTGCGATATAGTAATTGAGTTGCCTTTCTTCTACGGTACTCAATCAGCTGATATCTTCGCTTATACTAGTATCAAACTATTAAATGAATTAAAAGTTTCCAAAATCATTTTTGGTAGTGAATCAAATAATATTGCATTACTTAATAAAGTAGTTGATATTGAACTTAATGATCAAAACTATGAAGACAACGTAAAAAAATATTTAGATGAAGGACTTAACTATCCAACAGCTATGAAAAAAGCTTTAAATATTGAAGAAGATATTAATAATCCTAATGACTTACTAGGAATTTCCTATCTTAAAGCTATTCGTAAAATAAATCCATCTATCATAGCAGAAACAATTCAAAGAACTAATAATTATCACGATATCTTATCTAATGATATTATTATAAGTGCTACTAATATTAGAGAAAAATTAAAAAATAATGAACCAATCGATAAATATATCCCCTCTAATGTATTACCGTATATAAAGAATATTTCTAATGATAATCTATTTAATTTATTAAAATTTAAAATTCTAACTGATCAAGATTTAAGTATTTATTTAGATGTTGATGAAGGAATAGAATATCGTCTACTTAAATATATTAACGAATCACACAACTTTGATGAATTAATTAGTAATGTTAAAACTAAAAGATATACCTATAATAAGATTAATCGTATGTTAATTCATATTTTAATAGGTCTAACTAAAGAAGATAATAAACATACTACTTTAGATTATCTTAAAATATTAGGCTTTAATTCTAAAGGACAAGCTTATTTAAATAAAGTTAAAAAAGACATCACTCTTTCCTTAACTCCTAATAAAGATTCTAATATTTATAAATATGAATTAAAAGCTGCTTATCTCTATGAACAAGCTACTAAACAAAGTTTAAATAACTTTGATAATAAAAATATTCCAATTCAAAAGAACTCTTAGTGAGTTCTTTATTTCTTTAACTTTTTCGTCTTTAAAAATTTAAAAAAGTTATTATTAGACAAAGATAAAAAATATAATACAATTCCTGCTCCTATAAAAGAAGTTAAAAATAATATCATTCCTACATATGGTTCAAAATAAGTTATCACTAATCCGAGTAAAGAAGCTATTCCAAATATAGTATATAAAATAAATAAATGAATTGAATAACGATATTCTTTAGGACATTTATTTTTATATTCTCTTCTTATATCATTTTGTTTATTTTTATCCAAACTTCTAAATGACTCCATCTTTAAAAATTACTCCCATTCCATCCCCAATTATCATATTCTTGATAACTAATATAAATATTACTTGGACTTATCTCTAATTCACTATTTATTAAACTTGTTATTACTTCAGTCATCTTATTATAAGATTCACGACTAGCAGAACCATATAAATTAACAGCTATATAAGCTATACCTTCTGTATCTATTCCTTTAAAATACATCTTACAATTATCTTTAAATTCTATCATTAACCAGCTTTCACTTTTATTAACAATACTAATTGCTTCCCCTAATCTTTCTTTTATTTTCATTTCTTTTTCTTTAGTTATTTCTTTATTTATTTTAATTTCTATATATGGCATTATTATTCCTCCTACTATATTTATTATTCTATCAAAAAAAAGATAGTTTTAAAACTACCATTATAATTTTAATCTTTTTACTAAACTTGTATCTATTTCTTTAATTCTTTCTGGACATAATTCTATTTCTAAATTTTTTTGTCCTTCATACATATTTTTCTTAGTTTCTCTTATTACATGTATTGTTCCATCACTAATTAATGGCTCTAACATTGTTTCATAGATATCTCTATTCTTCTTTTTATCATTTAATCTATTATAAAACGCAGTATAATCAATTACTGTTTTACTTCCATTCATTGATAACAAGTATTCAACTGTCTGAAAATCAACAGCTCCCCATTCACGAGCTGATAAACCATGTAAATAATACATCATATATTCTTTTTCTAATTCTTTTTTTACAGCAATTAACATATATTCTAAAAATTTAGTAAGCTCATAACGATTTTTAGCTTCTTTAATTAAAACATCATAATGAGGTGCAAAACTAATTGCTCTATTAAATATTATATAAGGATAAATACCTCTATTAAGTAAATACCACATTGCTACTGTTCTACTTGTTCTTCCATTAATATCAAAATATGGATGAATATATACAAAATAAAAATGCATTATCTGTGATTTTATAAAATATTCTGTCTGATTAGAAAAACTTTCCCCATTATTAACATACTCAAAAAATGATTCCATATATTTAGGAATATCCGTATATGGTAACCCTTGATCAATAGTATTATCTAAACGACCATTTTGTAAAATATAAACAGGTGCTTCACGATATTTATCACCCATTCTTATTCTATCTTCATAACATAATAATTTATCACTTAATATTTTATATAATTCAGCAACCGTTTCTTCATTTATTCCTTTTCTTTTTAAGATATATTGATATCCATAATATAGATTTATAATTCGATGCGTTAATTCACTATTAGATGTTCTTTTGGCTTCTTCAATAACTCTTTCAATTGTTACTAAAGAATCATTAATACCTTCAACGGTATTATTAGCTTTTAATTCATGATTAAACATTACTTTTCTAGAAAAG
>CANQFI010000142.1 GCA_947598455.1 uncultured Bacilli bacterium
CTAAACAAGGAGAAAGGGTAATATGAAATCAAAAGAAATACTTAAACAAATAATTACAATTACCATAAGTTATTTTATAATTTTTTGTCTAAATAACATAAGAAATGTAATTAATATAATTTTTAATAACGGAAAAGATATAATTTTTATATCTTTTCCTATAATAATTTCATTATTAATATTTTATTTTTATATATTTAAAGTTAGAAAAAAAATAAATAATATATATTTAAATATAACATTAATAATAACGTTATTATTTTATAATTTAGTATCCGGAAATCTATTTACAGCTAATTTAAACACATTTTTCTTTATATATATAGTATTATTAATTTATTCATTTGCTTTATATTTAAAATATGAAAATTTTTCAATATCATTAATAACTAGTTTTTGTTTATTGATTATTACTTCCTTAATAATAGGAATGTTTGGACTTCTAAAATTAATCAAATATTTAATTCCAATTTCATTAATTATCACTTTAGTTTATATTATCAAAAAGAAAGATAAAAATATCATTAATAAATTAGATAATTTTTTAGGTAAAGAACTATTAGTATTTACTATTCTATTTATAATAGCTATTATTGGTGGAATAGGTCGTTATGTACATGTTTATGATGAGTACTCACATTGGGCATATGATGCAAAAGCAGTTATTTATTATGATAAATTAAGTACATCACAAGAAATAATGTCAAAAACAAAACAGTATGCACCCATAATTACTATTTTTCATTATATTGTAGCTCAATATTCATCATTTCAAGAACCTAACTTATACATTGGCTTAGCAATGTTCATATCAATATTTTTAATGAGTGTAATTAGTAATCAAAAAAATGATAATAAATACATATGGGGTGTAAGCATTATAACATATTGTATGTGTTTTATTTTAGGAGGCGTTTGCAATTTTAATACATTATATGCAGATTTAGCATTTGGAGTAGTTTTTGGTGCATCATTTATTATGTACTGGCATAATAGAAAAGAATGTAAATATAAATTAAGTTTGCCACTAATTTTAATAATTTTAACACTCATTAAACCAAGCGGTTGTACAGCATCATTTGCCTTGTTATTTTTTATGATGATTGATCAAATTTTTTCTAAAAAAGAAAAATTTATAAAACTAGTAAAAGAATTTATAAAAAAATATTGGAAAACAATTTTAACAGTAATCAGTGTTTTCTTAATATGGAATATATACGTTGCAGTATGTAACCATATAAATACAGATTTTTATCCATCAGATATAAGACCATGGATATTAAAATCAGATTTAAGTCAAAAACTTAATATAAAATTTATATATGATTTCACTGCAAAAATTGTTTATTCCTTAGATAATGTTTTAATTTATGGAAGCATTAACTTAACATTATATAAATTTCTTATTTTATTATTTATAGCATTATTTGCAATTTTATATGACAAAAAAGAAAATAACTTTATAAAATATACAAATTTTATCATGACATATATAGTTTTCTTCGGTTTAACCGCATTATCAATTTTTGTAGAATTTTCATATTATGAAACAAGTATAATTGCATCATTTGAACGCTATTTAAATAGTATTCATATTGCTTTAATGATGTTATTAATATTTATTTGTTATTGTAAAATTATTGAAACCAAAAAAAATTATTTTAAAATAATTGGTTTAATTATTACATTAGTAATATTATTAAATTCATCTTTTAAAAATACATTCTATTTTATTACTGATTGGAATGATAGAATAGAAACTCAAAATATTAGTAATATGAGAAACGATAAATTTGAAGAAGTAAGAGAAAAAACAGACGAAAACTCAAAAATATTTATTGTCGATCAAAATGATTCAGAAGGAATAATGGCAATGTGGTATGGTAGATATTACCTATTTCCAAGAAAAGTAAATGCATCTTCAACAGCTATTACATGGAAAGTAAGAACAGAAAAAAATAAAGATGATTTACAAGACTGGGGACTAACATCAAACACATTCAAAGAAGAACTAACAAAATATAATTTTGATTACCTATATTTATATACTAAAGACGAGGAATTATACAAAGTTCTAGAAACATCATTTGATAACTATAAAACATTTGATAAATACGATTTATATAAAATAGATAATGACAAATTTATTGCTCAAAATTAAAACAAGATTATTTAATCAATTTGATTAAATAATCTTGTATTTTTTTTACATAAGGAGATAAAAACTTTAAATATAAATATGATACAAGAAAAGTAATAAGAATAAAAGTTATATATCCAATAAATGTTGATACAATATAACCAATACTATATTTTAAATTTAATATATTTACTATATACCAAATAACAGTATAAAGAATTGCCCAATGAAAAATATAAAACTCCAAAGAAAATTTACCTAAAAGCTGAAATATTTTTAATGAAAATATTTTTTGTGCAACATTACTTTTCAAGATATAAATAAAAATCAAAGTACTAGCAAAATATCTAATAATAGTAACTGAGTCAACACCAATATTAAAATTTAAAAATCTACTAAAAAAATCATAATATGGAGTATAAGCATTTAAATAAGTATACCCAAACAAATAAAGCGCAAGAATTAATAATCCAAAATTAATAATAAGATTACTTTTCTTTTTAAAAATGTAAAAATTATGGAAAAACATATCAGCTAAAATCAATCCAATAATGAAATAGACTAAAGAAGAATGAAAAAATAAAAGAAAAAGTATCAAATAAATTAAAAATCTAGATTTATTTTTATTAAATAAACTAAGAATAACATAAATTAAACAACTTCCGATAAATTCATTAGACATTGTCCAAAGAGGCGGATTAAAAGTAGCAACAGTTCTTGATATAGTTCCAATTATAACATCATAAAGCAAAACGAAAGGATTAAAAACAAGATTTGAGTAATAAGAAATAGAAGATGTATAAGGAATATTAAAAAAATTAAACTTACTAAATAAAAAACCTAATAAAAAAGAAAAAATAGAAGAAATTATAATAATAGATTGCAAGTGCAAATATCGTCCCAAAAATTTCTGTTGAATAACTTTATTATTATATTTATTGTAAAAAAATTGATAAGTTATTAAAAAGCCACTAATAATAAAGAATAAAGAGACTGACCCCCCCCGCCATAACCAAGGATATTAAAAGGTGATAAGATGATTTTATCTTCTAAGTTATTAGCCAAATAATGCGTATAACTTGAACCATTTACAAAAACAGGATAAAAAAGCAACGCAAAATGATGAGACAATACTATAAAAGCCAACAATCCTTTAAAACCTGATATGTAGTTTAAAAATTTTTCTTTCATAATAATCATTCCATTCAAAAATCTAGTAATTTAATTTTATCATTTTTAAAAATCAATAACAACATAATGAAGCTAGAAATCAAGAACTATATAATGTT
>CANQFI010000143.1 GCA_947598455.1 uncultured Bacilli bacterium
TTATTTTATGGTGTTTCACTTAAAAAAATACCCCTTGTGAAAGATAAACTAAGACGCATTAAAATTGTTATCATGAAATTAAATGAATTTGAAGAAAGGTTGACTAATTTTAAAACTGCTCTTGATAATATTTACCAATCTAATAGCATTACATTTAAAGAATATCACGAATATCGCCGTATTTTCTATGCTATGCTAGCCATTTCTGAAGAAGAAGTATCTAAGCTCGGTAAGATAACAATTGATGAAATACCTATAAGAAATCTAAATATAACTGATTCTGTTTATGCTGTTGGAAACAGCTACCATTTAGATCTTTATCCATCTAAAGAAATATACATAAAAACTAAAGAAATTCAAGAAAATAAAAAGTAAACTAAGAATAGATAAATAAAACATTTATTATCTATTTTTTTTATGATAAAATATACAAAGATAGAAGGTAAGAGGTGTAGTATGAAAAAATATCTTTTATTGCTCGTAATTTTATTACTTCCTATGTTTGTTTATGCCTTAGATTTCCCTGATATAAATTCTAAAAAGGCAATTATCTATGATTTAACAAATAATGAAGTAATTTATGAAAAAAATAGTGAAGATGTAACAAGCATTGCTTCTCTAACAAAGATAATGACCACCATTACTGCTATCGAAAATATTAAGGATTTAGATGAAAAAGTAACTATAACTGATAATATTCTAAGCCAAGTTAGATGGGATGCTTCAGTAGCTGGTTTAAAATCTGGTGATGTCGTAACTTACCGTGATTTATTATATGCATCTATTTTACCGTCAGGAGCCGATGCCACCGTTGCCTTAGCTATTACAACAAGTGGTTCAGTTAGTAATTTTGTTGAAAAAATGAATACTAAAGCTACTGAATTAGGTTTAACTAATACTCATTATGTTAATGTAACTGGATTAGATGCTGATGGTCATCAAAGTAGTGCTCATGATGTTTTAAGTTTATTATTATATTGTCTAAAAAATCCTTTATTTAAAGAAATCTATACCACAAAACAATATACATTAACTAATAATCTATCTGTCTATTCAACATTAAAATCTTATAGTAAAGGTTCTGTAGATACTTCAAGAATTCTTGGTAGTAAAACTGGTTTTACTCTAGAAGCTGGTGTCTGTATAAGTGCCTTATTTGAATCAGATGGTCATGAATTTTTAATAGTTTTATTAAATGGTGAAAGAATAGAAGATAAATCTTATAATATTATTGATTCCATAGATTTAATTGAATTTATAGATGATAATTTTAATAATATAACTCTCATTACAAAAGATGATGTCATAAATACTATTAAGTATAGGTATGGTCCAACATCAACTTATGAAATTAAAGCTCCAACAGACGTAACTTTATTCTTACCAATTGATTATGATGAAAACTTACTTAAAATAGAATATGATGGTCTAGATACTATCTCTTATAAAAATAAACCAGATGAAGTAATTGGTACTATTAAATATTATTATGATGATACTTTAATAAAAACAGAAGAAATTAAAATTACTGAAGAGCTTAAATTTGATTTTCTATCTTTTCTAAAAACTAATATTATTTATGTAATTATTATTTTAATCTTTATTATATTGCTTATTGTTATGGCAATACTATCAAAAAAGAAAAAATTAAGGAAGGAATGATAAAATGTTTAGTAAAAAGAACAAAAAAGTAATTAATATTGAAGGCATGCATTGTGATCATTGCGTTAAAAGGGTTACAGATGCTTTAAATAGTATTGAAGGAGTTGATAAAGTAAAAGTAAATTTAGCTAAAAAGGAAGTTGTAATTACTTCTGAAAAAGAAATTTCTGATGAATTAATAAATTCTAAAATAAACGAATTAGGTTTTCAAATTATTAAATAGTTAAGGAGTGGATAAATATGAATAATAATATTAATTATGGAAACTATGGCAATAATAATTATAATGGTAATAACATGAATAACGATAACAATGGATTTAAAAAGAAGAGTGGATCAGGAATAATTATAGCATTATGTATCATTATAATTTTAGTTTTATGTGGTTATATTGCTTATGATAAAGGACTTTTCGGTTCATTAAAAAATGAAAATACTACTACAAATAATTCATCAAATACTAATAAGATAGAAAATACTAACGAAGGTGAAAATATAACACCTCCAAATAGTTCAAATACAACTCCAGATTCTAATCCTAAATATTCATTTGATATAAGTAAATGTTCCAATTGTGATAGTGAATATTCTTATGAATTAAATGCTAGTGGTTATATAGCTTATGCTACATTAAAAGAAGATAATAAATCTGTTGACATTACTATCGATTACGATAAAGTTAAAGATACTGGTGTTGAAGTAAATGCTACTGGTCAAAAAGGATATACTCTATCGTTTTCTAAAAAAGTAGCTGATATAATCTATGGTACTTATGGTTTAGATATGTCATATGAAACATTAATATTTTTAATGGAAGATGGTACAGTTGAATATTTACCACTTTTAGACGCTGCTATCAAAGGTAAAATAGAATCTTATGGTCAAGTAGAAAATTTAACCAACATCGTTAAGTTCTATCCTAACATTTCAGCAAGTAGAACAAGTGGAGCAGGTGGTTATGTAACTACATTAGCTCAAAGTAGTGATGGTACAATTTATGATATAATGACTATCTTATCTAAAACTGGAAACTACTCATATAGTGGTTAAAAATTAAAAATATCAAGTAAAATTATTAAAAAAATGTATATACTGAAAATGATATGAACCTCGTTTCTTATATTTAAGAAACGGGTTTTTAGTTAAAAAGGTCTACATTTTTGTCATAATAAATACTTATAATATGATATAATTAACAAGGTGATATAAATGATAGAATTTTTAAAAGCATTTCTTTTTGGTTTAGTAGAAGGTATAACTGAATGGTTACCAATTTCATCTACTGGCCATATGATACTATTAAATGAATTTATTAACCTTGATGTCTCTAATGAATTCTATAAATTATTTGAAGTAGTTATTCAATTAGGAGCTATCTTAGCTGTTGTTATAATGTATTTTAAAGTAATATGTCCATTTGGTTTTGGTAAAGATAAAAAAGAAAGAAAAAATACCTGGAACCTATGGGGTAAAATATTAGTTGCTTGTATTCCTGCTGCTATTATTGGTATTTTATTTGACGATTGGTTAGATGAACATCTATATAATAGTGTTGTTGTTTCTTTAATGTTAATCATTTATGGTATCGCCTTTATTGTTATCGAAAGTAAAGGTCTAGGTAGTGGTAAAACTAAAGATTTAAATGATATTACATATAAGCAAGCCTTAGGAGTAGGTGGATTCCAACTTTTATCATTAATACCTGGAACATCACGTAGTGGTGC
>CANQFI010000144.1 GCA_947598455.1 uncultured Bacilli bacterium
TTGCTTGAGCTTCTGCATCTTCTTCAGAAATAACGCTTTCTACTTTTTCAGCAATTGATAATACATCACCCATATCTAAGATACGTTCTGCCATACGTTCAGGATAGAAAGCTGACAATCCATCTAATTTTTCTGAATCACCAACAAACTTAATTGGTACATTAGTTAAATGTCTTACTGATAAGGCAACACCACCCTTAGTATCACCATCTAATTTTGTTAAGATACAACCAGTTAAAGACAATTTATCATTAAATCCTTGAATTACATTAATTGCATCTTGTCCCATCATAGCATCAATTACAAGTAATACTTCTTGCGGATGACATAAATCAATAATTCCTACTAATTCATCCATTAACTCTTCATCAATATGTAAACGTCCAGCTGTATCGATAATAACATAATCATTTTTATTTTCTTTTGCATAATCTAAAGCATGACTAACTATTTCATTAACATTTTTCTTACCTTCTGTATAAACAGGTATATTAAGTTGTTTACCAACTGTTTGTAATTGATCAATTGCAGCTGGTCTATAAATATCACAAGCTACTAATAATGGTTTTTTAGCATGTTTCTTTCTTAAATAATTAGCTAATTTACCACAAGTAGTTGTTTTACCACTACCTTGTAAACCTACAAGCATTGTAATAGTTGGATGTCCATTTACTTCTAAAGGAGCTTCTTCTCCACCTAATAATAGAACTAATTCATCTTTAACTATTTTAATAAATAATTCATCAGGCTTAAGACTTTTCTGAACTTCCATGCCTAAAGCTTTTTCTTTTACTTTATTAACAAATTCTTTTACTACTTGATAATTAACATCCGCTTCTAGTAAAGCCATTCTAATTTCTCTCATTGCTTCGCTAATATTTTCTTCGGTAATTCTTCCCATACCACGAATATTTTTTATAGCTTTTGATAATCTATCTCCCATGTATTCAAACATATTAATCACCTACAAGATAGTATAACAAAAAAAAGCAGAACATTCTACTTTTTAATAATTTAATTTATTCTTTATTCTCTAAAATTTCACATACTTTTTCATAAACTTCTTCATGAATATCTTCTATATCACGAAGTTTACCATTTTTTGTAACACAATTAATCTTTTTATAATGATGTATTTCTGCTAATTCTAAATATGCATGTTCTGCATTTCTAATATGAAGTAAACTTGCTTCATGTTGATCTTCTGGTTCTGGACGACCTTTTTCAAGCTCGGCAACTTTTTGATAAGGCATATATAAAAATAATGTAACATCTGGTCTAGGTAACTCTAAAAATCCATATTCTAAATTAGCTAAATCTTCATATAATTTTAACCTTTCTTCTTTATCAAAAATTTTACCACCTTGATGCCCCATATTACTTTCAACATAACGATCTAATACTACATCAACACCTTGGTCTAATAATTCTAATATTTTATCTCTATTATATCTACGATCAGCTGCATAATATAATGATGCTACTTTTGGATCAACATTAGCTGCTCCCTCAGAAAAATATCCATCTCCAATATGCTTCTTACCCAAATAAGGACCTCCAACAATTTTACCAGTTGGAGTATCATAAGCTGGAAAACTTAAACGTTCTATTTTTCTCCCCATTCTTCGTAATCTCTGCACTAATAAACTTGTTTGTGTTTCTTTACCAGAACAATCAGTTCCTTCAACAACAATTATCTTACCCTTCATTTTTCTCTACCTACCTTTAAATAATCATACTAAAAATTATCTTTTAATTCAAGATATAGAAAAAAGATATTACTCACAAAGAATCTTTTCAATCTCCGTTTTTATATCTTCTATTTTATTTATTCTTAACAATTCATTTAGTTGACAATTTTTTTTGTAAACACTTAATTTTTCTTCATAATAATTTAATTTTTCTAAAACAATTTTTATCATTTTTTGGACAGCACTTCGACTTACCTTTTTATTATCAGCAATCTCTGCTAAAGATAAATCTTCTTGATAATAATCATGAAAAACTTCTTGTTCTTTTTCAGTTAACAATTCACCATATATATCATATAAATTATTGTAATAAACAAAATTTTCCATCTACATCATATCCTTAAATAAACCATAAATATAATTTTCAATATCAAATGTCTTTAAGTCAGTCATTTTTTCACCTAAGCCAATAAACTTAACTGGTATTTTAACTTCATCTTTTATCGCTAAGACAATTCCACCTTTAGCAGTTCCATCTAGTTTAGTTAAGACAATTCCTGTAATATTAGTTATTTCTTTAAATGCTTTAGCTTGACTAATTCCATTTTGACCAGTAGTAGCATCAATTACTAGTAATGTTTCATGCGGAGCATTTGGAATGTGTTTGCCAATTACTTTATTAACTTTTTCTAATTCTTTCATTAAATTAACTTTATTTTGTAATCTTCCTGCTGTATCAATTAAAACAATATCTACATTTTCTTCCTTAGCTTTAACTAGTCCATCAAATACAACTCCCGCTGGATCAGTATTTTCTTTACCATAGAATAATGAATCTGTACGATTAGCCCATTCTTCTAATTGTTTAACTGCTCCTGCTCTAAATGTATCACCAGCAATCATCATTACACTTTTACCTTCATTTTTATACTTATATGCTAACTTAGCAATAGTTGTTGTTTTTCCAACACCATTAACACCAACCATTAATATTACAGTTGGACCATCAGAGGCCATATTAATTTTATCAGATAAAGAATCATTATCTACATAAATAATAAATAATTCATCAACAATTACTTCATTTAAATAACTAGCATCTGTTATTTTTTCTTCTTTAACTCTCTTTCTTAATCTATCCATAAAATCAATTACAGTATTAACACCAACATCAGCATTAATAAGTAATTCTTCTAATTCTTCAAAATATTCTTCATTAATCTTTGTATATTTAATTCCTAACATACTTAATTTAGAAACAAATTCTTTTCTTGTTTTTTCTAAACCTTTATCATATGTAACAATATCTTGAGCTTCTTCTACTTTTTGATGAGCTTTAACAAACTCTGCCCATTCTTCATCCTCTTCATCATCTTCAACTTCT
>CANQFI010000145.1 GCA_947598455.1 uncultured Bacilli bacterium
CAAGATAAAAAATATAAAAAAACTAGATTTTATCTAGGTTAATTCAATTTTATTATTCAAAACTGTCAAAGTCGGGGAATAACGCCTACTGTTATAGATAAAAATTTGACAACTTCTTCGGCTTTAGAAAATAGAATTGCTCCGATAATAAAATAAATAATTGAACTTATTAATGATGATTGTGATGAGTATGATTTAACTTTTATTTCCATAATAAGACCTCTTTCATTATTGTTATTATACAACATTGTAAAGATATTTAGCAATAAGTTGTGTTTTATAATATTTTATGTGCTATAATTATTTTAAATAATAGGGAGGGTGTTATATGCTAGATTATGATACTGTCTTAGAGTTGATGAGAAAGTATGGGTATAGTTCAACTTCAATACACCCTTACATTTATCAAAACGGAGATAATTTAGGTATTTGTTATACTTATATTGATGAAGAATATGGTTTATTAGAAAGAATTAAAATATTTGATAATATAGAATCCTTTGAAACTTTTTTAAAAGAACAGAATTGGCTAAAAAGTAATAGTAAGAATTACAATGTTAGGATGATTTTAGATAATTATGAATCATCTATGCCTAAAGTTTTATATTTACGTAACGAAAAAATTATGGTAGAAGGTGAAATGTTTGATATAGATACATTTGATTTTAGAGATAGTCAAAGAAAACAGATGGATGATGTATCTAAAATATTATATGAAGCTGGAGATTTATTATTAGTATATGATGAAATAAAGGATAGACAACTTCAATATTTAAAGAAAATTGTTGATTTAAAAAATACTTTAAGAGGAAAATATTTTGATTTACAAAAGGAAGTAGATATTTATAATAAATACAAAGTAGAAAGACATTTAACTTTGTTACCTGATGTATTGGATGTTGGTAATATAAATGAAGCTTTAGAAGTGGCTATTAAAGATCAATATAATATGTATATAGCTAATCGTCCATCGTTGGAAGAAATAAAGGATTTTATTAAACAAGTATGGACTTTAAATTTAAATCTTGAATTAAATACAAAATATTATGAAGCTCAAAAAGAGGAAAATGATGTAAGAAATGAAATAAAAGTAGTTGATCAGAAGCTTGAATTAATGCGTTCTTTAAATGAAAATTTAAGACCTATTTTTGGTATAGATTTGGTTAGTAGATTTAAAAAAATAAATGATAAATGCCGAAAAGAAAGTAAGTATATGTCTAAGGACTATGTTAATGAAAGATTAAATCAAGTTAATAAAAAATATGGCGTATATGATAAGTTAAATTTGTTTTATGTGTCAGATTATTTAAAAGAAGCTATTCAAAATACTAATTATGATGATTTAGCTATTAAGTATGCTACTAATGCTAATGAAGAAAATATCAAGAAGGTTAAATTACCATTAAATGATGTAATGGCTGATTTAACAATTCAATATAAAAACAAATTAAATACTGATGAACAAAGTATTTTAGTTTTATATAATAATAGTAAATATGCTAAAATATTTAATACTATTTTAGAAATTGATAATTATAATGAAGTACCTGTAAAAAATGTTATAAGGAAATTAAATGCTATAAAGGGTTTTACAAAAATAAAATCTGAATGTTATGATAGTGTAAAGAAGAGGATAAATGATCCTGTTAATGAAAATGTTAAGAAGATGCTTTTTAATAATGTTGATTTTACTAATTTTGAAACATTTATTACTTCTATGATTAGTAAATTAAGTGTATTGAAAAATATTAATAATAAAATGCTTATTAATAGTGATATTAATATGTATACTTTGGTTGAAAAGGTAGAAGATGTTTTAAATCGAAAGTATATTTCTGTGACACATGATTTAAATTCTATGTTAAGTGTTGCTAAAGATAGCAATTGTATGATAGGAATATGTTTATTAAAAGAAAAGCTACCTGTGTTGTATTCTCCTTATTATTTTGACTTAGGTGATATGTATAGTAAGGGTGCTTCTCCTGCTATGGAAATAAAAGAAATGGTTGGGTTTGAATTATTAGTTGAACGAGCAGATGTATCAATATATAAAGATGATAATAATGTAGAAGTTACTAGGTATTATACTGAGCCTAAAATAAATGAAAATATTAGTTATGTAGATGATATAAAATTAAATTATACAACGATATTTTGTAAATTCTCTTTAGAAAATAATTTACCAGTAACTAATGAAAGTAATGTTGTTCAAAATGTTATTCCTAATAATGGAAATATTTTGGAACCAATGCAAGCTAATTTAAATAATGTTTCTCGTGAACCTATTAAAAATGATATGAAGCTTTTAGAAAAATCAGGTGAGGTTAAATCCAACATAAATGAAGATAAATCTTCTATAGATGATAATAGTGCTATAAAAAAAGAAGAAGTTACAGTAGTAAATGTAAATACAGAACCAACCGGAGTAACTGAACCTATTAATAGTGAAAATAATGTTCAAACTGATATAAATAATAAATCTGAAGTAAAAGAAGAAATAAAGTCAAATAGTAATGTGTTAAGTAATAAAACTGAGTTAACTAATAAAGTACCAACAACTGAAAGTAAATCAGTTATTGAGGATAAAAAAGAAAATCCGAGTAGTAATACACAATTTGTTAACCTTGAAAATGCTTCTAAACCTAATGTAGAAAGTAAGAGTGAAGTAAAAAAAGAGGTTAATCAAAATGGTAATGCGTTGGGTGGTGCATCTGGGTTAACCAATAAAGTACCAACAACTGAAAATAAACCAGTTATGGATAATAAAAAAGAAAATTCAAGTAGTAATACACAATTTGTTAACCTTGAAAATGCTTCTAAACCTAATGTAGAAAGTAAGAGTGAAGTAAAAAAAGAGGTTAATCAAAATGGTAATGCGTTGGGTGGTGCATCTGGGTTAACCAATAAAGTACCAACAACTGAAAATAAACCAGTTATGGATAATAAAAAAGAAAATTCAAGTAGTAATACACAATTTGTTAACCTTGAAAATGCTTCTAAACCTAATGTAGAAAGTAAGAGTGAAGTAAAAAAAGAAGTTAAACAAAG
>CANQFI010000146.1 GCA_947598455.1 uncultured Bacilli bacterium
TTTTTTGAAAAATTTAAAATTTAAAGATAAACTGTTAAAGTTATTAATTACTGGTAATATAGTAATAGTTCTTTCTTCAACAGCAGGAGTTATTAAAACTCTTGGAGCTGGTAATTCTAAGATTTTTAGAAGTAATCAAATACAAAGGGATACTATTATATTTGATAATGATAAAGATGTTATAGATCCTACTTTAGATTATCCTGAAGTACAAAGTATGGATTCTTTCTTTTCTACCAATACAGAAACAAATAATAATGAACAAATAAATAAAGATACAACAAGTATTGTTACTCAAGAACAAACAGCTACAGGAACTATTACATTTACAGAAAATATTACTAAATTAAGTAACGATGTAATTTTAAAAAATAATTATGGTTATATAATTGAAGGTAACATAAATGAGATTCTATGTTATAATCAAGAATTTCAAATAACAGGTATTTGTGGGCGTGCTGTTAGTTTAGCAGGACTTAATATAAGAAAAGGTCCAGGTACTAATTATGGACAAATAATGACAATAAATAATGGAACTATTATAGATACTTATGGACGAACAAGTGATAATTGGTATTTAGTAAATTATAATGGAATAGTAGGTTTTGTTTCAGGTGATTATATTCAATTACTAGATGCTAATTATGATGAAGTTAATAATATTATTTATAGTGTTCAACCTACTGTAGAATTAGCTATCCAACCTACTACTTTATTAAATATTAGAAATGGTAATAGTACTAACTATGATAAGATCGGACTAATAAGTGGTAATAGAAAATATAAAGTTATCGAAAAATGTAGTAATGGATGGTACCATATTAATTATAATGGTAAGGATGGTTATGTATCTGGTGATTATGTAACAGAAACTTATATGTTATTTGGAGATTTTTATCGATTTGTATATCTTAAGAATGATTCTTACTTATATGATGGTGAAGGCTTTCAAAAAAGACTTGTTTCTAAATATGAAGGTGGAAAAGTATATTTGGAAGATGAAAATAGTTATTTAGTTAGTCTAGGTGATGATTATGGATATATTAATAAAAGTGATTGTAAAGTTATAGAAGGAAAAGTAATTAATATTGATTTAAGTTTACAGCAATTAGAAATTATTAGTGATGGTAGAGTTATTTTAACTACAGATATTGTTTCAGGTAAAGATTCTACACCATCAGATCAAGGTTTCTTTACAATAAATGACATAAGAAAATATACTTACTTAACGGGACCTGGTTATAAAACTTATGTTAATTATTTTGGGCCATATAATGGTGGTGAAGGTATTCATGATGCTATATGGCAGAATGGACATTTTGGTGATGTTAACTACTATCATAGAGGTGGTAGTCATGGTTGTATTAATATGCCATCAGAAATTACATCAGAAATATTTAATAATGTAAGTAAAGGTACTTTAGTATTAGTTCATAAATAAAAAGTTATTGTTTTAGTGACAATAACTTTTTTATTTGTTCTTTATCATATAACTGCGAATTAAGATCTATATAAGTTGATGATTCATAATTATCATAATCAATAATGATATCTATTTGGTTATTTTTAAAATATTTTTTTATTTGGTGCCACGGTAAATTGTTCTTTAGTAGAAATTTTTGTTTGACTTCATCATCGTGACTTATAAAGATATATAGAGTAATAGGTTCTTGAAAATATGTAAGAATATTAATTTGTTCTTGGTTAATAATAAACCATTTAATATAATTATTTTCATGATTGATATTATTTTTATTTATTGAATAATGTTTAAATACTTTTTCATATTGTTTATATTCCATTCCATCAGTAAGAATTATGGCTTCGGTAAAATCAACATATTCTAAGACAGATATTAGTTTATTAACAGCAATTTTTTTATGAATATTAATATGACTTATATTATTTGAATTAAAAAGATTTTTAATACTAAACATAAATAATAGTCCCTTCTATGGTTATTATAGCATAGTTTTATAGCTGTAATTGTTTTTTAAAAAGATTGGAGGTAAGGCTATTATCATATGATATATCTAATTCTTTTAAAATATCTTCTAATTTTTTATTACCATCTATGACTTGTTGAATCTTGTTTATTATGTCTTTTTTTATTAAAGCATTACTATGGGTATATAAATCGAATAAGTTTAAAGCCATTAAAATAGAAACAAGATATTTACTAGAGATGGCGGCTTGATATTTATCTATCTCCTCTTCTTCATAATAATATTTAAATAAATTATCAAATTCAAATAGAAAATAATTTAAACGATTTATTAAAACTTGTCTTAATAAAATTCCATCTTGATTATTTTCATAAGCATAAACAAATTCAATAAAAATACTTAATAATTCACTATGAAGGAAATTAGTAATTGAACCTTTTAGACGAGTTAATTCTAAGTGCATTATTTCATGAACAAAACTTATGGTACTAAAAGGAGTTGTTTGATTACTTAATTCTATCCATTTAACAAATAAAGATATATTTTTTAAAAAATCATCTTCTAATATATTAGGAATTTGAAAAGAAATGGTACCATATAAATATGGTTTATCGACATACATTATTGGTACTTTAAAAGGACTTATTAAAATACCTGAATCATTATATATTTTAATTAATTCACTAGTGTTTGATACTACTCTATTTTGTAAATTCATTTGGATCATTAAATCACTAGCATAAGGAACATCATATAATTTAAATTTATTCTCATAAAAATTTTGAGCATTAGAAATGATTAAATCAGGATTAATACTTGTTATTTTGTTTGAGGAAGTAAAATTAGTTTGGACAAGAGCTACTGCTAAATCAACTAATTTAGGAGTAAAAGGAATAACAAATTCTTTATTAGTATAACCATATATTTGATTATTAGTTATTAATAAATCCTGCATATAATAGCCTCCTTAATAAAAAAATCCCATATTTCAGGGATTAGTTCTATTATTATATCATCTTTTAAATTATTAGTTTGAATTTATTAATTTTAATCTTAGTACAACTCGG
>CANQFI010000147.1 GCA_947598455.1 uncultured Bacilli bacterium
CAAGATAACTTCGCTGAAGAAGTAATGGCTCAAATTAACAATTAATATAAATTAGACACTTTTTAGACAAGTGTCTTTTTTATTAGCCAATAAATAATAACTTTCATGATATAATAACTTGTAGGAAGTGAGAATATGAAACCTAAAACAAAAAGTATTATTAGAAAAATAATATATATTATTCTATTCCTTATAATGGCTGTTGCTTTCGTTTACTTAAGTGAAAAATATTCCAACAATAGTGAAAAAAAAGTTTTTGTTATATCTGATTACTATGCTAATAATCAAAATAAATATTATGAGGTTGTTACTGGTACTAAAATGATTTCCTTAATACGTAATGGTAAAAATATAATCTTTATCGGTGATAGTAATTCTCCATATTCTCAAAAATATATTGAAGAAATTGATAAAATATTTAATAATTTAAAAATAGATAAAGTATATTATTATGATTTAAATAATGATAAATCTCAACAAAACTCTAACTACTATGAAATAAGAGAACTATTAGAAGGTAACTTAACAACAACTGATAGTGATGATAGTAATTTATTAGCTCCAAGTTTATATATTATAAATAATGGTAAAGTATTATATTACAATACTGATACAGTAGCTATGAAAAACACTGTGACTATTGAATCATATTGGAGTAATGAACAAGAGTTAATCTTCCAAGGCGAAATAACTAATGCTTTAAATAAATATTATTTGAATAAATAAGAAATATGCCTTATAATTTAATCATGAAGGAGAGAATATAAATGATAGATAGTGAAGTTGAATTTAAAATGATGAATGCTCTTGAAGTAATGGAAACAAGATTCACAAGCATCAGAGCCGGCCGTGCCAACGCAGCCTTAGTTAATGGAATAAATGTTGATTATTATGGAACACCAACACCAATCCAAAGTTTAGCTAATATTACCATTCCAGAAGCTAAAACATTAATGATAAAACCATTTGATCGTTCTTGTTTAAAAGATATTGTTAAAGCTCTTCAAGAGGCTAATTTAGGTATAAATCCAACTGATAATGGAGAATCAGTAATCTTAACAATGCCTGAGCTTACTGAAGATAGAAGAAAAGACTACGTTAAACAAGCCAAACAAATAGCTGAAGAAACCAAAGTCGCTTTAAGAAAAGTTCGTCAAGAAGCTAACGAAGACATCAAAAAAGATGAATCTGTAACTGAAGATGACGAAAAAAGAATGCTTGATGAAGTTCAAAAACTTATCACTGAATACAATAAAAAAGTTGATGAATTACTAAAAATAAAAGAAGATGAATTAATGTCTATCTAAGTAAACTCAAAAAGTTTACTTTTTTCTTTTGAAAAAATATTTACATATCTGTCATATTTAATATATAATAAAAAACATTATGTAAAAAGGTGATGTATTATGGCAGAAGATTTAATAGATTATGGAATAATATATGCAAAAACTAATTTAGGTTTAAATAGATATCTTTTATTTCCTATAGATTTAGTGGAAGGATATTCAATGGGCTCTGAGTTTTTAAGCGAACCTATATACAAAACAGCCACTAGTAAAGAAAATTTAGATAGTAACGATTATGTTGTTGATTCAATTTTTAGTTATAATGATTTAATAAGACATTATGAATATGATGATATAAATTTTATAAAAGAATATTTTTTAACTGAATCAAAAGACTATTTTATTTATGTTGAAATAACTCCTACCGAAATAATCAAAAGAAGGTTAGAAATGCGTATTTTAACCTCTCCAAATCCTCGAGAAACATATGAATCATTAAATAAAGAACCATCTGTTCTATTAAATAGTGATGCTTTAAGCTTATTATTAAGTATCGATGATAAAGAAACAATAAAAAAAGAATTAATACGTTATCAAACTCTTATAAAAAAATATTGTGAAGAAAATAAAAAAGGAGCTACTAAAATAATTGTTGAAAAAGGTCATGTAGTTGAAATTCAAACAGATCTTGCTATTAAAAATGCTCCCCAAATTGTTACTACTCCAGAGCCATCATCTAATATAAAACCCGATACAGAAGGTATCAGTTTAAAAGGTCTTGAAAATTATATCAAAGAACGTGTCTTTGGGCATGATGATGAAATAAAAATTATTGCTAAAACAATTATTATGAACTATCGTTCTAATGCTAAATTTGGTACTGAACCAATCTTAATTCTAGGTCCAACTGGAACAGGTAAAACAGAAACTATTAAAGCAGCTTCAGAATATTTAGGTATCCCTTTTATTGAAATAAATACCGCTAATTTAGTTCCTGAAGGAATTAAAGGTCCATCCATCGAGGATTACTTATATTCTTTAATTGTTTCTTGTAATTATGATCTATCTAAAGCTGAACGTGCTATGGTCTTCTTTGATGAGTTTGATAAAATAGGGGAAAGTGGTCTTGATATTAAAAGCGCCGTAAAAGAGATAATGTTAAAATTTTTTGAAGGTTCTACTTTCTTAATAGATAAACCAACAGATGATTATAATTTTAATACCACTATGTTAAACAAAGTATATGCTGGCGCTTTTCAAGAATTGTTTGATGCTAAAAAATCCATAGGCTTTACCGGTACTGAAACAACTTCAACCTTAAGTAGAAGTCGTATCTACGAAAAACATTACTTTGGTAAAGAATTAGTAACGAGAATTCCTCATATTATCGTCTTTGATCCTTTAGATCATGATACTCAAAAAAGAGTAATATTAGAATCAAAATTAAGTGTTTTGCTAAGAAAAAAACAGAGATATGAAGAAGAATTTCATACATCATTAGTAGCAACTGATGAATACATTGATGCTATTATTGCAAAACTAACCGCTTCCGATAAAAGTATGCGTGATTTAAATAATATAATTCTTGCGACATTAAATCAAGTAGAGTGTGCTTTGTTAGATAATGAAGGTAAAACAAGTGAAGTAATCTTAACTGGTGATACAGTTGAAAATCCATATAAATTTATCTTAAAATAAAAAGTATCTTTCCAGATACTTT
>CANQFI010000148.1 GCA_947598455.1 uncultured Bacilli bacterium
TCAGGTTTTTCATTTGTTGGTAATCAATATAAAATAACAATTGATAATCAAGATTTTTATATTGATTTACTTTTTTATCATATAAAATTAAAATGTTATATAGCAGTAGAGCTTAAGGCTTCAGAATTTAAAACTGAGTTTGCTAGTAAAATGGGATTTTATTTAACAGCACTTGATGAAGAAGTCAAAGATGAAAATGATAATCCTTCAATCGGATTAATATTATGTCCAAATAAGAGTAATAAAATAGTTGATTATACATTGAAATTTATTAATAAGCCAGTTGGAGTAAGTGAGTATAAAATACTTGATAAATTATCAATTGACATCTTAAAAAGTTTACCAAATAGTAGTAATATTGATTTGCATATTGATGTAGATGATTAGCATAGGTGGTGTATTAAAATGGAAAAAATTGAAAAATTTTTGAAGATGTAAAAAAAAGAATTACGAATTTAATAATATATTTTAAAACAAAGTTTTATAAAGTTAATATTAAAAAATTAACAAAATTAGAAAAGATTATAATAAATAAATTTTATAATTTTGATTTAATGGAGTTTTCTTTGAACTCTGTTTCAATAAGTGAGACAGAAGAGACATATCCTGTTATATTGAAACTAATTAAAAGAAATATTTTAAAAGAAATGAGTACTTTAGAAAAAATAGATAGTTATGACGGCAAGGGTGTAAGATATAATCTAACAAATAGAGCATGGAAAAAATTAAATAAAATTAAGAAATTAGGTGGCATTTAGGTGGCAAATTTCTAAAAATTTAGGAATTCGATTTAATCTAAAATGAAATAAAAGATTAAAATTCGGTTAAAAATAAATAAAAATGTTATAAAAAAGATAAAAAAGTATGAATCTTTGATGCCCCCTGAAGAGTCAGCGAAAGCTGGCTCATTTTTGTTTTTGCTTGAAATTACGGGGCTTTGTAATTTTGAATTAGATACTGTATTGGCAAAAAAAGAGGAAAACACGAATGTTTAATGACTTTAACTGAAAGAAAAACCAGATTTGAAATGATATTTAAATTAAAATGTAAGACAGCAGATGAAGTTATTAAAAAATTTAATCAAATTAAGATTTTTATGAAATCCAATTATAATAAATTTTTTAAATCTATTACTACTGATAACGGTCCGGAATTTTCCCGCTTTTTGGAAATTATTAAAGATACTAAAACTCAAATATATTTTTGTCACCAATATTGTTCTGGAGAAAAAGGCACTAACGAAAAAAGCAACAGTTTGATCCACTATTTTATTCCTAAAGGTTCTTTGATTGAAAACTATTCCTATCAAGATACTAATAATATTGCAGATTGGATGAATCATTACCCTAGAAAAATTCTTAATTATAAAACTCCTCTTGAAGCTTTACTTGAAAAATTTAACGATAAAAATATAATTAATAAAATTTATAAACTACAAGAAAAGATTAATTGTATATAACGCCATTTATTCCAATTCCCTTTTGACATTTGGTTCCGGTTTTTATAAAAAAAGAACGATTGCTGAATCGACTGCATTTTGCTTCGATTCATTTCGTTCTTTCATTTCTTTTCCAGTTTATCACAAACCACCAAATGTCAAAAGTTTTCTCGGCATAAACTCGCGTTTTGATTATTCATAAAGTTGCACTTGACTTTTTAATTAATAATCTTGGGTGAATTGATTTTTAAAAAGTATATGTATATAATTATAGAGGAAGTGTTCTTAATGAGTAAAAAAGATTTAAAAAATAATTCTAAAAAAGATAGTGAAAAAATAAAAAAAAAAGAAAAGAAAAAATAAAAAAAAGGAAAAAAGATTATAATCAATATTATTACGTTTCTATATTTATTGGGGTACTAATTATCTTAGGTGTTATGTTTGCTATATTTATAAAAAATATTAGTAAGCCAAGAACCATTGAAATTGAATTAGGGACAAGTAACGCTAAAATAAAAGAAATTATTAAAAAGAAAACTAAAATGGATTTAGTTAATGATATTTCTGAATTAGATTTAAGTAGTGTAGGAACTTATCAAATTTTAGTAACTAAAAAGAATAAAAATAAAACTATAAATATTAAAATTGTTGATACTACTGCCCCTGAATTAGTTGTTCAAGATTTAGAAATTTATAATGATGAAGAAATACCAGAAATGGAAAAATTTATTGTTTCAGTTTCTGATTTATCTGCAAATGTAAAAACTAGAATGATAAAAACTAAAGAAGAAAAAGAATATAATGAATATACTATTGAAGCAACTGATCAATATGGAAATAAGACTGCTAAAAAAGTTAAATTAACTATTAAAGAAGATGTAACTGGGCCTGTATTCTCTGGACTTTCTGATTTAAGTGTAAAAAAAGGTGCCAAAATTGATTACAAAAAAGGTGTTAGTGCCGTTGATGAAAAAGAAGGAACTGTAGAATTTACTTATGATAATTCAAGTGTAAACTTAACAAAATCTGGAATATATTATGTTACATATAGAGCAGTTGATTCAAAAGGTAATAAAACAGAATCTAAAAGAAAAATAACTGTTGATCATAGTGAAGAAGATATAAAAGTGTTAGTATCGCAAATTGCTAGTACTTTAAGTGATGACCCAGAAGAACTTAGAGATTACTGTCGTAACAAAATAAAGTATAGTTTAAATTCAGGTGGTGATGATCCACTTTGGTATGGTCTTACTAATAAACAAGGTAATTGTTATGTTCATGCCATGTGTTTTCAAGCTTTATTAAATGAAAAAGGCATTGAAAATCAATTAATTTGGGTTACTAATAAAACACATTATTGGAACTTAGTAAAAATTAATGGTGTATGGCGTCATATGGATTCAACACCAGATCGTAATCACCGTAAAATTAGCATTATGACTGATAAGCAAAGATTATCTACTTTAAGTGGTCGAAAATGGGATACATCACTATGGCCAGCCGCAGAATAAATTAATATATAATTGCATATGCAATTGTATATTTTTTTTCAT
>CANQFI010000149.1 GCA_947598455.1 uncultured Bacilli bacterium
TATAGTTATAGTTTGCTCTTTTTTGATGAATAAACACATTATGGATATCTTATATATACGGGTCTACTGAATTTGGGAAAATGGTTATATTTTTAATATTTACAATGATTTTATTTTGGGATTTAATTTTTATATATTTTATGAATTCATATAGCTTATTATTTGATTTGTCGATAAGGAGTATTATGACTATAAATATGATATAATTACAAGTAGTTAATGACTTAAATTGTGAGTGGCCTTTAACAACTGAAAATTAATATCTTCTAAATATTTATAAAAATCATTTAATGAGAATATAAACGACAGTTTAAATATAGAAGGAAAAAAATTAATCAATTAAAGAATATAATCAGAAAAACAATTTAGTCAAAAAATTAGGAGGAAATATGAGTTGGGATTCAGAACAAAGAGATATCAAAATAACAAGTAAAAAAGAGAATAAAGAAAAAATAATAGAAATAATTAAAAAATTAGACTTAAAAAAAAGTCTTTTTAAGTATCACGTTCATAATGACAATGATAATAATATTTATATAGATATAGAGGATTATGGTGCTTATAAACCGGGAGTATTTTGTTCTAGAAATGATTATAATTTTGAGCAATTTATAAAAGATATATTAGATGTTGATAAAGAAAATACTACTATTAATGTGTACAATGGTGGATGGGCAGAGACTGATTCTTATAATTATTTTTACGAGAACGGAAAAATTGTTTCAAAGTCAACAAAAAGCATAAAATTTAGTGAACTAAAGGATAAGCAAGAAAAGATTGCTAAAATTAAAAGCGATTTTGAGTATTTTACACTTTTAAGTGAGGAAGAAAGAAAAGATTTTGATTATCAAATGGCATCTTTAGAAGCACCCTATCCATCTTATACTTGGGAATTTGGATCAGATGATTTAGATGAATTATACACAGATGATTTTTTAGATAATGAAGAAACAGTTAGAGCTATATTTAAATTTGGCGGGAGAGGAAATTTATTTAATACCAGAGTTCCTTCTAAATATAAAGAAGATTTTGAATTAATGTCAGAATTATTATTAATAAGACCAAATTATATAGAATATTTACCAAATACTATCAGAGAAAATAAAGATTTAATTTTAAAACTTATTGCGGCATCAAAACCTAAAAAGAATATAGAACTTAATGAACAAGAAGAACCTTTTAATGATAGCTTTTCTTTTTTAGATGATGACTATGTTATAGTTCCGTTAGAAGAAGATTCAAATGATTTTAAGTTTGAAAGTGAATGTGATGTGGAAAACTCTATTACGATGGAAGATATTTCCTCTAAATTAAGAAACGATAAAGAAATAGCATTAAAAATGATTGAATTAGATTCAAGAAATTTTAATGATGTTAGTGATAGCTTAAAAGAAGATTATGATGTATGTTATAAATATATTTCTTGTGGAGGTAATAGTCTTGAAAACATCAATAATTTGAATATTCTAAGTGACATTTCTATAATGCGCGAATTCATAAAAAAGGCTTGTGATGTTAGAGAAAATCTTGTCAAAATTCCTAATTTGGTTAAGGAAGATAGAGAATTTTTGATTAATTTTTTTACTACCAGGGATTATAAAGAGAAAGATTCATTAGCTCTTCAAGAAAAGTTTAAAAACATGGAAAAAAAAGATATTATTTCTTATGCTATTTTAAATGACCAATATTTTCATTGGTATATTGACATTATTCCCAAAAGTTTAAAATATGACAAAGATATTATAAAAAAGATTATCGAGGCTAATAAAAAGGAAAAATGGTATGAAAGCATACCAATTAATTTTGAAATATTAAATGATAAAGATATTATGCAGATGTTAAAAAAGGAACATATATGGTATTCTATTAACATTGATTCAGATACTACTAAAGAAGAACTTATATACTATATAAAAAATAATAAAATTAGCTATGATAGTTATTATGAAGATATTAACGAGAATTTATTGAATGATGATGATGTAAAAAAGACCATTTTGAAATATTATAAAGCTCAATTATGTTTTTTTGATTTTGATAATAGTGCTGATTCTTTCTTTGATTTCTTAAAAAAGATAACGGATTTTAATGAAGAAGATTTAAAATTACTTTTTAAAAATAACGGTTGGTTAATCGAAAAATTTCCTAAGT
The DNA here is from genome assembly GCA_947598455.1 of uncultured Bacilli bacterium. The sequence continues at coordinate 2,152 of CANQFI010000149.1, forward strand.
ATTTAGAAGATAAGGAAATGATGAAAATTGTTCTTTCAAGTTATCCAGATGCATATGAAAAGATGAATGAAGAATTCAAAAACGATAAAGATTTACTAAATATTTTTCTTAATGCATATATAAGTGTAGAACGATTTAAGTGGTTACCACAAAAATATCAGGAAGATAAAGAGACTTGTTTAAAGATTATTGCCAATAATGCAGATATCTATGGTTCATTAAATGATCAATTAAAAGAAGATTTCGATATTGCGAAAATTGCCTTAAAAAAGATTGACAATTTTAAATACGCTTCCACTACCCTTTTAAATACTAAAGAATTGGTTAAAGGGGCTCTTAAAAAATATAATGTCTTTTCTAAGGGAACAAGGTATATCAATCTAGGAGATAAACTTCGTGATGACGAAGAATTTATTTTAGAATTATGTTATTTTGGAAAAGAAAGAAATCGATTTAAATATTTATTAGCAAGTAATAGACTTTTAAATGATAAAAATTTTATTAGTAAAGTATTTAATTTTGATGCTAATTTAACATTAGAAGAAATGTATATAAAAGTATTAGATTATTATGGATTGTTAAAAAAAGATTTTGATACAAAAGAAATATTTCCTCTTCCTATCGATAAGTTAAATAATGTCAATATTTTAAGACATTATTTAGTTAAAAAGAAATATCTTAAGAAAGTTAATGATTATGGAGAATGTCAAACATCAGCTGAATTAATATGTGCGGTGAGTAAAAAGAAATCAAGTCTTACCTATGAATTTCATAATATTTTAACTGATGAATTGATGTCTAATCGGGATTTTGTTATAAACCTTTTAAAGATTAAGCCGT
>CANQFI010000150.1 GCA_947598455.1 uncultured Bacilli bacterium
CTAAAATAAAACAAAAGAAAAAAGATTTACAAACTAAAATGGCTGAATTAAGTAATTAAAATAATGTCTTCTATACATTATTTTTTTCTTTGTTTTCCAAACGAAATATTTATGATATAATTATCAAAGTAGAATAGAGGTATTAGTATGGAAGAAAAAAGATTAGCTATTATTGAGCATATAAAAGAACGTTTAGCTTCTTTAGAAGAATTAGGAAAAATATATTCTGATGAAAAAATTAATAATTTAGCTTTAAAACTTCTATCTACTAATAAATCTTTAGAAGATATCAAACAATTAATTGATAATAAGTTTTCTAATGAAGTTAGAAAAATAAACCATAATAAACATTTATCTACTTTAAAAGAATATTATCTATCTAGTATTGATAAGTTAAAAAAAGGTAATAATTGTTATTTATTATCATATGAAGAGGGCGTTAAAGTCTTAGAACAAGCTCATATAAAAGAAGACAAAGAAATAAATCCTTATTTAAAACAAGTAATTGTCAATAAAAATTATATTGGTTACCAAAAAGATAATAGTGTTATAAATGATTATGAATTAATCATGAGTGATATAGCTTATTTATTAAAAATTAATTATGCTAAAACTTATCGTGTCTTTGATTCGCAAATGGAACCTCAAGGTATTTTAAATATTTCTTTTGCTAATAAAAATGAAAGATATTTAAATCTTGAAGAAACTTTACGATTTATCAAAGAAGAATCTTCAAAATTTACTTTAAAAACTGAACTAGAAGCCTTTCATGATCGAAATATAAAACACGGTTTAAAAAATGCTAAAAGCCTTGATGATTATAAAAATAGTATTGATTATGTCTTTAAACTATTTAGTTCCTTACCAGATATTACTGAATCAAATATTGAAACATTAAAAAAAGATTATCTAAATATGAAAGTCTTTGAATTATTAATAAATAGTTTAAATAATAATCTAAGTAATAGTGGTATTATAATCGATAAATCAACATTAAAATATACATATGAACTATCACCATCATATAATAAATATATAACTAGTATTGATTCTTTAAAATCTAATGAAACAATTTTTAATTTCTTTATCGTCGATAAAAAAGTATTATTATCTTATTTAATTAATAATTATTATGATGATATAAAAGAATTACTTAATCTAATAATAGATAATAAAGATACTTTAATTCCAATTATTAACCAAGTAATAACTGAACACTTAGATTATAAAGAATATAATAAATATTATGATGATATTAAAGCTAATGTTGCGATGATTAAAGAACTTGTCCTTGCTAAAAAATCATCTATTAAAGAATCTAATGAAGATAAAGAAATATATGAAGAAAATAATGTCTTATATTATAATCGTATAGCTCCATTTATTGAAAACTATGTTGAAACAGATGATGTAGGAAGTGACAAAGGCAATACCATTCTTATGGCTGTAGTTGCTGGTGTCTTACTATTAACTATTGTTATTATTTTACTAGCTATTATTGCCGTAAGTAAAGCTGATATATAATTGACATAATTAAAAAAAGATTATAAAATAGGTTCATAAATCGTTTTAAAGAAAGACCAGTAATTTATTTATTTTTTTAGTAGAGAGTCTGTGGTTGGTGTAAACAGATAAAAAATAATAAATGAATCTCCTTTCTAGAGCAGCTAATCCCTGCCGGCTTTGCCGTTATAATATTTAAGTTAAATAAAGGATGGTACCGTGCTTTGCACTCCTTAAGTACCATCCTTTTTATTTTTATAGGAGGATTTATATGAATAATGAACAAATTACTAAAAGAGATGAAGATTTTGCTAAATGGTATACCGATGTTATTCGTGTTGCAGATTTAGTTGATTATTCTAGTGTTAAAGGTAGTATGATTATTCGTCCCTATGGTTATGCTATTTGGGAAAATATGGTAGCTATTTTAGATAAAGAGTTTAAACGCTTAGGTCATCAAAATGTTCAAATGCCTATGTTTATTCCTGAAAGTTTATTACAAGTTGAAAAAGATCATGTTGCTGGCTTTGCTCCTGAAGTTGCTTGGGTAACTCATGGTGGTGAAGAAAAATTAGAAGAGCGTATGTGTGTAAGACCAACTAGTGAAACACTATTCTGTGATCACTTTAAAAAAATTATTAAGTCGTATCGTGATTTACCAGTGCTATATAATCAATGGTGTACTATTGTTAGATGGGAACGTACCACAAGACCTTTCTTAAGAAGTCGTGAAATATTATGGCAAGAAGGCCATACAATGCATGCTACTAAAGAAGAAGCTTTAAATGAAACTTTAGCCATGTTAAAAGTTTATGAAACTTTTCAAAGAAATTACTTAGCAATGCCTGTTATTGTTGGTAAAAAAACTGATAAAGAAAAATTTGCTGGTGCTGAAGAGACATATACTATTGAAGCAATGATGTATGATGGAGTAGCTTTACAAAATGGTACTAGTCATTACTTTGGTCAAGGCTTTGCTAAAGCTTTTGATATTAAATTTCTAAACAAAGATAATAAACTAGAAACACCATACCAAACATCCTGGGGCTGTACTACAAGAATGATAGGTGGTCTTATAATGACTCATAGTGATGATGCCGGTTTAGTCTTACCACCTAAAATAGCGCCTATTAAAGTTGATTTAATTCCTATTAAAGAAACTGATGCCGTTAATAATTTAATAAATGACTTAAAAGTTAAATTAACTGAATTGGATATTTCGTATATTGTTGATAATAGTGATAAATCACCAGGTTTTAAATTTGCCAATGCTGAAGTAAAAGGCTATCCATTACGTATTGAAATTGGTCCTCGTGATTTAGAAAATAATAAAGTAACCATCGTTAGACGCGACACTTTAGAAAAAATAAGTGTTGATATAAAAGATATAATTGCTGAAGTTGAAAAATTGTTAGATTTAATTCAAGAAAACCTATATAATCGTGCTTTAAAAAGACGTGATAGTATGATTTATAATTTA
>CANQFI010000151.1 GCA_947598455.1 uncultured Bacilli bacterium
GCCATTGATTCTAAGAATTTATCTTGATCTTGATGGAACATATCTTCATAAGAACCATTACTACCACAACAATGAATAAATCTTTTACCTTGACTTGAAGCTACTCCGATAGATAGTTGTTTTAGGGCTCCACCATATCCACCCATTGGATGACCTTTAAAATGAGATAAAACTAACATTGAATCATAATTATTGATATTTTTACCAACATAGTTTTTCTTAATTACATGACCATTTGGAATAGCTAATTCAATATCTTCATCACTATCCATAATATCAACAGTAAAGTAATTACTCCATTCATGTTCTTTCATTAATTCTAAATGTTTTTCAGTTGTATCACGAGCTCCATCATAAGCAGTATTACATTCAACAACAGTACCATTTACATGTTCTACCATTGGTTTTAGGAATTCTGGGCGAAGATAATTTTGATTACCTCTTTCACCAGAATGAACTTTAACAGCTACTTTACCTGGTAACTCATGATTAAGAACTTCATACATTTTTACAACACTCTCAGGTGTTAATTCTCTAGTAAAATATACTTTTGCTTTTTCCATTATATCTCTCCTTAATTTATCTACTTATAATATAGCTTTTTATTAGAAGATTTGTCAATCATTTAAAGAAAAAAAATAAAGATATAAAGTATCTTTATAGTTTAATTACTTTAGGTTTATCGTCAAAAGATGAAATAGTTGCTTCAATATTAGTTAAATAGAGACTTTCGACATTATCATCATTAGCATCATACATTTCTTCTAGTTTAGGGAAATCATCTAAGATAGATTGTTTAACTTCGACATCGTCATCTACTACTGCTTCAGCAGTTACTCTTATCCATTCATCACCATTATAATTACATAATTCGACTTTAGGATTTTTATGCATTTGTTTAGAAACATTTTTATCTTTAGTAGTTAAAATATATAATTTATCATTAACTATCTTAATAGACATAAATGGTCTTACACGTGGTTGTTTACCATCTAGAGTAGCTAAATAATAGCAATCTCCCTGTTTTAAAAAGTTATATATTTCATTCATAATAATTCCTCTTTTCTATTATTAGGATACCCAATAAAAGAATTATTATTTAAGAAATTATTATTTTATTATGAAGGTATAAATAGAATCTACTATAACAATAACTAGTAAGATACTGGTAATTATTGTTAAGACTTTTTTACTTAGTTTAGAAGTTAGTTTTTCAAATAATGGTTGTAATAGATATAAGAAGATTACACCACCTAAACCAAAACGCAAAGATGGTGATAAAGCAATACGAGCTTGGAAATTTATTTTATAATCGGCATAGGTTTGCCATGGCCATGAACCCATAAATGCTTCACAGATATATGATGTTATTAATTCTAAAATAGTAGCAGATAACATACAACCTAAAAATACTAATGGGATATAGAATAATTTTTTAGGATATGGTTTATCTTTTATTAATGGGTAAATCAAGAAGATAAAGATTAAAGCTCCAAAACCATATACAGGGCAATATGGACCAAATAAAACACCGCGATTAGAGAAACCCCAATGATAAATAAAGACTTCTAAGAAGACTTCATAACACCAACCAATAATGGCATATAACCAAAAGTATAAAAAGTATTTTTCAATTTTTTCTAGCATATTAACACCTACTCTACTTTTATTATAGCATAAGAAAAGATATAGAATTAACTATATCTATTATTCTTTATCATCATAAGTGTCTAGGAAAGATTCATAAACACCATCTTTTTTAGTACCTAGAACACAACATAAATTAACATTATCTAGAGCTTTAAAGATATTATGATCAACATCTTTATTTATTTCACGTAATTTATTAATTAGTTCTTTTATTTCTTTACGTTTACTATTATTTTCAAACATGCTTTTAGCAGTAAAACGACAAGCACAATTTAAGAATGTTAAGTTATTAAAGTTTTTCCAAGCTATAATTGATGATTCTTTAACTAAGTATAAAGGTCTTATTAGTTCTAAACCTTTAAAGTTATCACTATGTAGTTTAGGTAGCATAGTTTTTATTTCAGCACCATATAACATAGATAGTAAAGTTGTTTCAATAACATCATCAAAGTGATGACCTAAAGCTATTTTATTACAACCTAGTTCTTGAGCTTTATTGTATAGATGTCCTCTTCGCATACGAGCACATAAGTAACATGGTTCTTCACTACTTATGGTATCAACTACCTCAAAGATATCACTTTCAAAGACTTCAATAGATATATTTAAAGTTTTAGCATTTTCCATTATTAAATCAATATTAGCTTTATTATATCCAGGATTCATAACAACATAGTGGGCTTCAAAATGAATTTGGCTATGTCTTTGGAGTTCTTGTACGCATTTAGCTAGTAAGAATGAATCTTTACCACCACTTATACAAACCATGATTTTATCATTTTCATTAATTAGTTGGTAGTCTTTTACGGCTTTAATAAATTTAGACCATATTTCTTTACGATATGTTTTAATAATACTACGTTCAATTTCACGATATCTTTCCATACTTTCTAACTCCTTATAAAATTTATCTAGAATATTTACAAAACTATTTTCTTTACTCTATAGATTGTTTTATTTATATAGTTTTTTATATAAATCCATAATTTCATCTAAATTATCAATATTATAATCTGCTAAAGAAGTATACAAATGAGTTTTTATTATTTCTTCGCCAAGACTTTCTAAACCTTTAGATATAGCATTCATTTGAATTAAAATATCGGAACAATGACGTTCATTATTTATCATTTCTTTAATACCACGAACTTGTCCTTCAATGATGTTTAATCTTTTTGTTAAATAACTTTTTTCTTCTTCTGAACGTTTAGTTATATTACTACTTTTCATCTTTTGCATTTTTATCGCTTCCCGAAAAATATTATAATCCTCTATACAAGTATAGTCAATTAAACAGGACAAA
>CANQFI010000152.1 GCA_947598455.1 uncultured Bacilli bacterium
AAGAAATCTTTTGTAAGATTTCTTTTTTAAAATAACAATAAATGTCAAAAAACTTTTTATAATTTGTCTAAATATTTAAAATTATAAAAACCTGTGCTAAACTTAAATTAATAAAGTATATAAGAGGTGTTTATATGGATGGTAATTCTTTTTTTACTGCTATTTTCTTTATATTTTTTACACTTATTTCAATAGTGATTTTTATAGCCCCTTTTTTTCTTTACATTTTTTTAATATTAGCTTTAGTTAATGGTGTAAAGCGAAAAAGAAATCAAAATTATTTTAAACAAAATGTAGTTAATTATAAACAAGATAATACTATTAATAATAGAAAAAATATTTACATTGATGTAAATAAGGAAAAATTGAAAATTTTCAATACTGATGATATAAATTCTTTAAAAAATTATTTTTATGATATATTTTATAAATTTGAAACAGCATATAATAATTTAGACTTTAATACGATGAAAATACTTAGTACTAGTCAACTATATAATAATTATCATACTGGTATAAGTTTAGATTTAAAAGTTGGCAAAAAAAGAGTAATTAATAATATTCAAAAGGTTAATGTTATTTTATATGAACTAGATAGCACACCTACTAAACAAGTAGCTTCATTAATGATAGAAGTATCTTATATTAATTATACCTTAGATAATAAAGGTTATGTAATTAGTGGTAATAAAGAGAAACAAATTAATGAAAAGTTTGATATTACCTTTAGAAAAGATTTTGAAACAAAACCAATCACTAAATGTCCAAACTGTGGAGCTAACTTAGTAGGCAATAAATGTTCGTATTGTGATAGTATTATAAAAGATGTCGAATTTAAAATTAGTTCAATTAAAAGAATAATCGATTAGGTGATAAATATCACCTTTTTATTTTACTAACACTATTACGTCATAATAAAAATTTATAATTAATTAACTTTTATAACTAAGTCCCCAATTAATTTTTTCTTTTGATAACACTACCTTTTTTAAATTTTCATAATATGAATTATAATTATTTAATATATCATCATTTAAACTATAGTATGGTATTACTTTAAAATTAGAATTATTAGAATCTTTATATGTATATATTAAATCTGCTTTTGGATTAGTAATTTTTTTAGTCACTTTATTATTTTCATCAACTATTTTCCTTAAAGTAACTTCCATCATTAATCCACTAAGTCTTTCTACTGTTTCTGAATTAGAAATAAAATTACCCAATGAATAAATAACAAAAGTTTGCTTATTATTAATATATTCTACAGGTTGAACAACATGAGGATGTGAACCTATAATCAAATCAACTCCTAAATCAGCTAAATCATTTGCTATAGTAATTTGACTATTATTAACAGTAAAAGTATATTCATCTCCCCAATGCATTGCAACGATGATAAAATCAACTTTATCTCTAACTTTAGCAATATCTTCTTTAGCTTTTTTTAATGAATAAATATTGGTTAAATAATCTTTGTTTAATGGAAGGATAGCACCATTAGTGCAAGTTGTATATGAAATAAATGCAAAAGTAATACTATTTTTTTTATATATTTTTATATTATCTCTATCTTGCTGATTAGACCATTGACCACTAGTAATAACATTTGATTTACTATTCCAGTATTTTACAGAGTTTAAAATTCCTACTTCTCCTTTATCTAAAGTATGATTATTTGCTAATGAAACTAAATTAAAGCCAGCATCAATAAATGCATCTCCTACTGATTGTGGCGAATTAAATTTTGGTCTTCCAGATATTCCTAAATTATCACCACCAAGTATAGTTTCTTGATTGTAATAAGCCAAATCATATTTTGAAGCAATAGGCTTAATGTTATCTAACATTGAATTAAAATTATATTTACCATTATTTTGTAAAGCATCTTTATAAACTTCACTATGTATTAAAGCATCACCAACCATAAATAGATTTAAAGAATAAGTACCGGGTATTTCTTCATTTTTAGAATCACTATTACTTTGAACATTGGCTGTACCATTTTTATCATTATAATCATTTTCATTGTGAAAGTTAATTTCTTGATTGGTATTTTTATCTATAGTTTCATTTTTTGTTTCAATATTTTTTTCCGTATTAATATTTTTATCAATATTAGTTGTATCTTCACTATCATCATTAATATTTTCAGAGTTGTCTTCTAGAAGTATATCTTTATTAGTATTAAAATTAATTTCTTCAATATCATTATTCAAATTAATATCATTATTATTTTTTTCTGTTAATTTAGATTTTGAATTAATTAACAATATAGTGAATAATAATATTAAAAAAATATTAATAATTAGCATTATTTTATACCTGATTTTAATTTTTTTAATCATACTTCATTTTCCATTCTATATATAGAATATCATAAAAATTAAAATTAAATTTTAAATTATAAATATGAATTAAATTATTATACTTTACCTTGACAATAAACAAAACAAATTTATAATTAAAATAGGATGGTGTGATGAATGAAAAAAATTTTAAAAATAAATTTTGCTAATTTTCTCTTAATTATTCTTATTTTTAATGCTTTTATTACTAGTCTTTCTTTAGAAAGAGCTAATGCTAAACCAAAAACTTTGTATGAAAAGATTGCAGAACAATCAGTAATGGATAATATAAAAAGTACATATGTTACAAATAGTACAGGAATAGATTTTTCTAAACCTTCATCAGATACAAATGGTAAAGGAGTATATACAATTGCGAATACAATAAATAATAAATATCCAATACATTATTATCGTGGTGATGTTAACAATAATTATATTAGTTTTGCCGGTTATTGTTGGAAGGCTGTTATAACAACAGAAACAGGAGGAACTAAAATAATATATAATGGAAAAGCTAATGAAGATGGCACATGTAGTAATGAATTAGATTATGAAGATGGATTAGAATTTCATTCATATCATTGGGATAG
>CANQFI010000153.1 GCA_947598455.1 uncultured Bacilli bacterium
AATAATGATACAAAAAAAGCTAAAAAATTGGACAATAAATGAGAAGATAAGGAGAAAGAACTTATCTTTTTATATTGATTTTTAAAGAATAATGAAATAAAATAAAAAGTAAAAAAAAGGAAATAAAAAAGATGAATAAATTTTTTTCCAAACATCATCTTTTTTTCCTTAACAGGTGATATTATGATACTACTAAATTCAAATAAAATCAATACCCCAAAAGAAAAAAGTTTAGAAAACAAAATAAAAGAATACGAGGAAGAAATTAATTTTCCAGGTTTAAAGTGTGAATGTGGGTGTTGTGAACTAAATATTCATGGAGTATATGAAAGAAATATAATAAAAAATAACAAAGATTATAAGATAAAAATAAAACGGGTAAAATGCAGTGAATGTGGGAGAACCCATGCTTTATTACCTGTTTTTATATTGCCATATTATCAAAGTGAAGCAGAAGAAATAATAACAAGTGTTGAAAAGCTGGTAGAAGAAGGAAAAAGTACACAAGAAGTGGAAAAAGAAACAGGAATAAGTAGACAAAAACTAAATCAATGGAGAAAAAAATATAAAAAGTTAGAAATACCAATAAGAGAGACATATGGAAAAATAATAAAAATAAAAGAATTTTTAGATGTAGAAAAAAGGAATGCGGTATGTCATCAATATAAAACTGACTATTTGATTCAAATGACCACATAAATTTTTCCTATGCTAAAAAGCGAAAATGAAATAAACTAAAATTGATTCAAAAAGGAGGAAGAAAAAATGAATCAAGAAAGAATAGATTTATTTCGATATGGAATAATTAGTCCCTTGATTAGAACAGAAGGGATAAATCTAACTAAAACTATAAAAGAATTAAGTGAAAAAGAATATTGGCATAAAGGGAAGACCAAAAGATATAGTGAATCAACGATAAAAAGGTGGTATTACGAATATAAAAATAATGGTTTTGAAGCGTTAGAAAGAAAAATGAGAAAAGATAAAGAAAAATCTCGAAAATTAAGTGATGAATGTATAGAATATATAATATATTTAAGAGAAAAATATCCTAAAATGACAATCAAAAAGATATATGAAAAATTAAGAGAAGGGAAGTATTTATCAAAAGAAATAAGTATAGATGTAGTATATGATTATTGTAAGACAAATGAGATGAAGAGAAGAAAAGCCATCAAAGAAGATAGAAGAAGATTTGAAAAAAGTCATCCCAATGAACTATGGCAAGGAGATACAACTCCAGGACCATATATAAAAATAAATGGGGAGAAATATAAAACATATTTAATCCATTTCATAGATGATTATTCAAGATTAATCGTGGGACATGGCTTTTATATGAAAGATAATGCGATAAATGTCCAAAAGACATTAAAAGAAGCGATAAAAAAATATGGAGTACCAAAGCAAATATATTTAGATAATGGAAAGAGTTATAAAAATGAACAATTAGAATTAATCGGAGCAAGACTAGGAATAAAAGTAAAACATACTCATCCATACGATCCTGAGGCCAAGGGCAAGGTAGAAAGGTGCTTTAGAACAGTTCAAGATGGTTTTATAAATACATTTGACTGGAATGAAATAAAATCATTAGAAGATTTAAATCAAAGGTATGATACATATTTGTATAAGGAATATACTAATAAAATACATAGTGAAAAAGATGATACACCAAACAATGTTTTTCATAAAGCTCTAGAAGAAACAAAAGTAGAATATTTAGAAGAAGAAAAAATAGAAGAAGCATTCATGCATGAAATAGAAAGAAAAGTAGGAAAAGATAGAACAATACAAATAAATAATAAATTATATGAAGTACCAAATGAATATAAATTACAAACAATAAAGATAAGATATTATGTTGAAAATGAAGAGGAAATGTGGATATATGAAGGAAGAAATAGAAAAGAGAAAATAAAAGAGTTAAATAAAGAAGAAAATGCTAAAGTAAATAGAAAAATAAAATATGAAGGTATAATTAATGATGAAAGTGATGTAAAGGAGTATGAAGAATAATGAATATAACAAGTTATTATGGTTTAACCAAAAATTTATTTCAAAAGAATTTAAAAACGGAAGAATTATATAAAAGTGAAACATATAAAGAAGGGATAGGAAGACTAGAATATATAAGACAAATTAAAGGGATAGGACTAATAACAGGAATAACAGGAATAGGTAAAACAACATTAATAAGAGGATATGTAGAAGGACTAAATAAAGAAAGATATAACATAATATATATTTCTTTAACAAATTCAAGTAAGTTTGAATTTTTAACGATATTTTGTAGAGAATTAGGAATGAATTTAGGAGACTGTTATTTATCAAATATAAAAAGGAGAATCCAAAAAGAAATAATAAAGCAAAAGAAAGAATATGGAAAAGAGACCTTAATATTTATAGATAATGCTGAAAGATTAAATAAAGAGATATTAAAAGATATGGACTTTCTATATGAGTTTCAATATGATAATGAAGATTATACAAGTATAGTATTAATAGGAGAAGAGGAAATAAGGGAAGAATTAAAGAAGAGTATGTACGAAAAATTAAGTCAAAGATTGGTATTTATGTATCATTTAGAGGGTTTAAAAAAAGAAGAAACAAAGGAATATATAAAGACAAGATTAGAGTTATCAGGGCAAAAAGAAATGATATTTACAGAGAATGCAATAAATGCCTTACATAATGCTTCGCATGGAGTGATAAGAAAATTAAATACCTTAATAAATTTAAGTTTAATGATAGGGTATCAAGAGAAAAAAGAGAAAATAGATGAAGAAATGGTAAGGATAGCAGTAGAAGAAAGCAAGATATAAGATGAGAAAACGGTGGCATGAAAAAATAATAGATGAAATAGTAACATTAATAAAAGATACTTTAATAGTAATTTACAATTTTGATGAGTATAGTTTAAAAAAAATGAGAAA
>CANQFI010000154.1 GCA_947598455.1 uncultured Bacilli bacterium
GTTAATCAAATCGAAAACATAAGAGTTCATGATTCTATAATAAAAAGCTTTATCTACAATCCCCAAACTAATAGTATCACTCTAAAATTATTAAGTACTTGGGAAGAATATCCTAGTTTAAATATTATTATAAAAGATATTGCTTTTTTACAATTTCAAAACGCTGACCTATGGGGTAAACATAATATAGTAGAAGTTAATGAATTTTATTTAGATGATAAAGAACCATCATTAAATAATATAATAGTTGAATATCAAAAACAAAATAATGATAAAAATATCCCAGAAAAATTAAATAAAGATTATATGTTTGAAATCGTTTTTACTTTATTTAATGGTGGCGAAATAAGAATCGTCTGTAAGCAAATAAATATTCAACTAAAAGATTAATAAAAAATATATATTTAATAAAAAACTTTATGTTATAATATAAAATATAAATAAAATATAAAAAGGAGAATTAATATGAGTGGATTATTTTTTATATTTTTACTAATTTTAGGTTCAGTTTTCAGTTTTAATATCTATGCAAAAAAGATACCAGTAGAAACTACAAGAAAAATAGAAGAAAATAGAGTTATTGAAGATGACGATTCATACATCGATAATACAATTAGCTCTTACTTTGATATGGACGATGAAAACTAAAAAAAATACATAAGCAACATTATGTATCTTTTTTATTCTTTAGCTATCTCCTTAAAAACAGTTTCCGTATCAGGATTACGATACTCACTACCACTAACATAATAAAAGATAGTGGTATTTTTATTTGTTTTACTTTCTTCGCCGGTAACTGCATTTAATGGAACTCCAACAACATTAGCTGGTTTTTCATACCAAGTTTTATCTATATCTAATTTTTCTATCGTATTAACCCAAATATTCTTTGATATCTTCCCGTCATCAACCACTAATTCACTATTATCATCATTACCATTCCAAACCATCATTAATACATTAGGATTATATCCAACCATCCAACAATCTGTTCCCGAAGAACCAGTTTTAATTGCATATTTGCTAGATATTTTAGAAGCCACACTCATAACCGTTGGTGTATTATAATCAATAAAAGCTGAATTATAAGTAGATGTCATCATTTCATTTAAAATATAATCATAAGATTCATTTAATACTAAATCAGCTTTATTATTCTTTTCATATAAAACATTTCCCTGTATATCTTCAACCCTCTCAATAAAAGTTAAATCTCTTTTATATCCACCACTAGCTAGTGTTGTATAAGCTCTCGCAAAATCTAACATACTTAATTCACAAGTTCCCAAGGCTAGGGAAGGAATAGCTTGTAAGTCCGCCCTAATTCCCATCCTATGCGCTGTATTAACTAAAGTATCTTCTCCTAAAAATAAATGTGTCTTAACAGCATAAATATTATCTGAATACGCAATCGCTGCTGCCATCGTAATATTTTTATTTCCATATTTATCATTGTAATTAGCAGGAGAATACTCTTGATTAGATGAAAACATAAAAGTAGTTGGTTCACTTAAAAATGTCGAAGAAGAAACCATCCCATTTTCTAAAGCAGCATAATATAATATTGGCTTGATAGAAGAACCAACTTGTCTTTTACTACTTATCGCTCGATTATATTGACTCTTAGCATAATCAAGACCCCCAGTTAACGCCATAACTCCACCAGTCTTAGGATTAACTATAATACTAGCTACTTGCATACTATCTTCATCTTTCATTTCATTTAAAATATTTTCTTCCATTATTTTTTGTGCTTCCATATTAAGTGAAGTATAAATTCTAATTCCTCCTGACTCTATTAATGAATCAGGTATTTCATCTAAATTTTCTAACTCATCATAAACAGCATCTTGATAATACATTAACATATTTAAATTATTTTCACTTGCTTTACCATATATAGCTATATCATTTTTAAATAAATTATCATAAGTATTTTGATCAATACATTCGTTATCTAACATTAATTTACTAATTACTTTTGCTCTTTTTATTGAAGCATCAAAATTACTAACTGGATTATATTTATTAGGAGCTTTAGGAATCCCTGCTAAAATAATTGCTTCTTCTAAAGTTAAATCTTTAGCATCCTTATTAAAATAAAAATGACTAGCATTTTCAATTCCATAATTCCCTTGCCCAAAATTAATAGTATTTAAATATCCTTCTAATATTTCACTTTTTTCATATTGTACTTCTAATCTTAAAGTTAAAAAAGCTTCTTCAATTTTTCTTTGCCATGTTTTATCAAAATCTAAATACATATTTTTAATATATTGTTGACTAATTGTTGAAGCTCCTTGAACAATTTGACCACTCTTAATATTTGTATACATAGCTTTAATAATTCTTAAATAATCAAATCCGTGATGTTTATAAAAATTTTTATCTTCCGTACTTATAACAGCATCTATAAAATAAGGCGATATATTATCTAAAGACACCCATTCGTTATTTCCTGAACCTTGATAAACTAAATTTTCTTTATCATCATAAATATATATTTGATTAGTATTTTTTATATCTAATCTCGGCGAAAAATATGCATATAAATATAAACCAACTATTCCAAAAACACCCATAATAAATAATACACATCCTAAAGTAAATAATTTTCTTAATAATTTCATAAAAACACCCATTAATTATTATTAAAAA